>NZ_JAWRXB010000027.1:0-115528 GCF_046535245.1 Paraburkholderia sp. SIMBA_030 | reverse complement strand
TGGTGGGCGCTGACCGGCCTGCTGGTGACGACCTTCGCGTTCCTCGGCGTGAACATGTTCCTGTCGGGGCTGCATAGTTACGGCAAGCTGTAAGATCTGCCGTTCTGAACCGACTAAAAACCGCCGAGTGCTTCGCACCGGCGGTTTTTTTTACGGCTCGCGGAATATTTCCCGCATCCAACGTGTTTGTTGGAGCAGTACGTATGAATGGCTGGACGAGCCGATCATCAATCTGGCCCCGTAAGATGACCCGACCGATGGGCGGGCAAGGAGCAGCACGATGTGGATTAAGCGAAGCGACAGAATTCAACTCACCGGCGACGACATCGCACGCAGCGAAATTACGCCGCAGCGGGTTTTTGAAAACCGGCGGCGCGTGTTGCAGGCGGCGGGCGCGGCGGCGCTCGGCGGCCTGATCGGCGTGAATGGCGAGGCGCTGGCGGCGTATGCGTCGCCGGATCCGAAGGCGCAAAGGCTGGCGGCGAAGACCAACGCGAAATTTGTCGCGCTCGACAAGATCACGCCGTTCAAGGACATCACCACTTACAACAACTACTACGAGTTCGGTACCGATAAAGCTGATCCGGGACAGAACGCCGGCACGCTGCGGCCGCATCCGTGGAAGGTGAGTGTCGAAGGCGAGGTGAAGAATCCGAAGGTGTACGACATCGACGAATTGCTCAAGCTCGCGCCGCTCGAGGAGCGCGTGTACCGGCTGCGTTGCGTCGAGGGCTGGTCGATGGTGATTCCGTGGATCGGCGTGCCGCTTTCCGAACTGATCAAGCGGGTTCAGCCGACCGGCAATGCCAAATACGTCCAGTTCATCACGCTGGCCGATCCTTCGCAGATGCCGGGTCTGTCGACGCCGGTGCTCGATTGGCCGTACTCCGAAGGGTTGCGGATGGATGAGGCGATGAATCCGCTGACGCTGCTGACGATGGGCCTCTACGGCCAGGTGCTGCCGAATCAGAACGGCGCGCCGATTCGCGTCGTGGTGCCGTGGAAATACGGTTTCAAGAGCGCGAAGTCGCTGGTGAAGATCCGCTTTCTCGACAAGCAGCCGCCGACCAGCTGGAACACCTACGCGTCGAACGAGTACGGTTTCTATTCGAACGTGAACCCGAACGTCGATCATCCGCGCTGGAGCCAGGCGACCGAGCGGCGCATCGGCGAGGACGGTTTCTTCACGCCCAAGCGCAAGACGTTGATGTTCAACGGCTATGGCGATCAGGTCGCGTCGCTGTATCAGGGCATGGACTTGAAGAAGAATTTTTGAGCGGCGTGAACATGGCTTCCAATACGCAACCCGTTGCTTCAACCGAACGCAAAGTGCTGCGAGCACAAGCCGCAGCGACGCCGGCAAAGCGGCCCACAACCGGCGCACGCTGGATCGTACCGGCGAAGATCGCGGTGTTTATCGCAGCGTTGTACCCGTTCGCGCGCATTGTGCTGTTCGGCGTGACCGATCGGCTCGGCGCGAACCCGATCGAGTTCATTACGCGCTCGACGGGCCTTTGGACGCTCGTCTTCCTGTGCATCACGTTGGCCGTGACGCCGTTGCGCCGGTTGAGCGGCGTGCCGGCGCTGCTGCGGTTTCGTCGCATGCTCGGCCTGTACGCATTCTTCTACGCGACGCTGCACTTTACGACCTACCTGTGGTTCGACAAATGGTTCGACGTTGCGGCGATTCTGAAGGACATCGGCAAGCGGCCGTTCATCACGGTCGGCTTTGCCGCGTTCGTGTTGCTGATTGCGTTGGCGCTGACGTCGCCGCGCGCGATGGTGCGCAAACTCGGACGCCGCTGGCAGACCTTGCATCGCGCGATCTATGCGATCGGCGGGCTCGCGATTCTGCATTTCTGGTGGATGAAGGCGGGCAAGCATGACCTGCTGTTGCCGAGGATTTACGGCGCGATCATGGTTGCGCTGCTGGGGTGGCGCTTGATCGTATGGCTGCGTGAGCGGAGCTTGAAAACGCGCTGACCGCGCTGCACAACGCGCAATAGAAAATGGCGATGCTGCAGCGGCATCGCCATTTTAGTGCAGCGTCAGCTTGGACGTTTACGCCGGCAAGATCGTTTCACCTGCAAATAGCTGTTTCACCTCTTCGCGAGCGCGAACCACATGCGCTTGTGTACCATCGACCATCACCTCGGCCGCGCGCGGACGCGTGTTGTAGTTCGAGCTCATCACGAAGCCGTACGCGCCGGCCGAACGGATCGCCAGCAGATCGCCCGGTTCGACCGCGAGCAGACGCTCGCGACCTAGCCAGTCGCCGCTTTCGCAGACCGGCCCGACGACGTCGTACACGTGCGCGGGCACTTCGTGCTTAACGACCGCGTCGATTGCGTGATACGCCTCGTACATCGCAGGGCGCGCAAGATCGGTCATCGCAGCGTCGACGATGGCGAAATTCTTCTCCGCGCCCGGCTTCAGAAACTCGACGCGGGTGAGCAGCACGCCGGCATTGCCGACGAGCGAACGGCCCGGTTCGAAATACACCTCGCGGTGGCCATGACCACGCGCTTCGATGCGATCGAGCACCGTGCGCACGAAGTCGCCGATTTCCGGCGGCGTTTCGTCGTCGTAGGTGATGCCAAGGCCACCGCCTACATCGATATGGCGAATTTTCACGCCGTCCTGCTCGATCTGCTCGACCAGTTCCAGAACTTTATCGACCGCGTCCAGATACGGTGCGACCTCGGTGATCTGCGAGCCGATATGGCAATCGATGCCGACCACGTCGAGATGCGTCATCGCAGCCGCGGCGCGATAGGTGGCGCGCGCATCCTCGAACGCGACGCCAAACTTGTTCGACTTCAGGCCAGTGGAGATATACGGATGCGTTTTCGCATCGACGTCCGGATTCACGCGCAGCGACACCGGCGCCTTCTTGCCCATTTCCGCGGCAATCGCGTTCAGGCGATCCAGTTCCGGAATCGATTCGACATTGAAGCATTTGACGCCGGCCGCGAGCGCGTCGCGCATTTCATCAGCGTTCTTGCCGACGCCGGAGAACACGGTGTTTTCCGCCTTGCCGCCAGCGGCCAGCACGCGTGCCAGTTCGCCGCCCGAGACGATGTCGAAGCCGGCGCCGAGACGCGCGAACACGTTCAGCACTGCGAGATTGCTATTCGCCTTGACGGCGACGTGCACGCTCGCGCGGCGGCCGGCGCAAGCCCCCGCGTACGCGTTCCACGCTTCGGTGAGCGCGGCGCGCGAATAGACGTACAGCGGCGTGCCGAACTGCTCGGCGAGTGAGACGGCGGACACGCCTTCGGCGTGCAACACGCCGTCGACGTAGTCAAATGCGGATCGAGTCATGCGAAAGTCTTATTGAACGGGAGTGACGGCGGAGGCAGGCAGCGGGGCCGCCGTAGCCGCAGATGCGGCCGACGCCGACGCCGGCGGCGCGGCGAGTTCGCTTTCCGGCGCCAACGAGAGCGGCGTGCCCGACGTGTCGGGTACGGTGCCGGCTGCGGAGGCGGTTTCCGCGTCGGGTTTCACTTCATCCGGCGACGGCGGTTGGGTGCGATCGATCGGCTTGGCAGGCAGCGGCGGCACCGTGGGCAGGTAGAGCGAACCGCGTTGCCCGCAGCCGCTGAGTGCGCAACCTGCGAGAATGGCTAAAATCGCTACAATCGCGCGGCCGGGCGCCGCCGCGCGCATCCGAGATACGACTCGCATGACTGTCCCTGAATAAATAATCGATGGAGTTTAGCATGTCCGATAGTGAATACCTGACCCGCGCGGAAGCCGCGCTAGCCGCCATCGAACGCGCGCTCGACGACACCGATGCCGACATCGAATTCGAGCGCAGCGGCAATGTCCTGACCCTCGAATTCGAGAACCGCTCGAAGATCATCGTCAATCTGCAACCGCCGATGAGCGAAATCTGGATCGCCGCGAAAGCGGGCGGTTTTCACTTCCGTTTCATTGACGGCGAGTGGCGCGATACCCGTAGCGGCACGGAGTTCTTCGCAGCCTTATCGGACTACGCAACGCAGCAAGCCGGCGAGCCGATCCGCTTTGAAGCGTAAATTTGCAGCGTAAAGTCCGCAATCGATAGTGCAGTTGAAACGAAACCGCCGCGCATCGAGCGCGGCGGTTTCGTTTTTGAACGTTCTGCGCAGTTCGGGCGCTACAGGCGCTAATGCCCGCGGAACAGATTCATGATGTCCTGCTTTTCCTGCTCGCCGACTTGTTGGGGCGCGGCCTCCGCCGCCGAACCGCTGGCCGCCGCATCGAGCGTAGCCTGGCTCACGCCGACTGTCGCGATGAAGCCGTGCCCAGGCGTGAAGTCGTCGAAATACAGTTCCGAACCGATCTCGGTCACGTCGTCCGGCGTCGGCATCGTGTATTCCGGCACGCCTTTGAGCGCACGCCCCATGTAATCGATCCACACCGGCAACGCCAGGCCACCGCCGGTTTCCTTGTCGCCCAGACTGCGCGGATTGTCGTAGCCGATCCATGCGATGGCCGTCAGCGAGTGCTGATAACCGGCGAACCACGCGTCGCGCGAATCGTTGGTCGTACCTGTCTTGCCGGCGAGATCGGTGCGTTTCAGCACATTGGACTTCGCGCCCGTGCCGCGTTGCGCGACGCTTTGCAGCAGGCTGTTCATCACGTATGCATTGCGCGGTTCGATCGCATGCGGCGCGCTTTGCGCGGCGACCAGCGGTTGCGCATGCGCCACCACGACACCGCGCTGATCGGTGACTTCGGCGATCAGGTACGGGTTGATCCGATAACCGCCGTTGGCGAACACCGAGAACGCGCCCGCCATCTGCAACGGCGTGACGAGACCCGCGCCGAGCGCCATCGGCAGGTAGGCCGGATGACGATCCGCATCGAAGCCGAAACGCGTGATGTACTGCTGCGCATACTTGGTACCGATCTGGTTCAGGATGCGAATGGATACGAGGTTCCGCGACTTCTGCAACGCGGTGCGCATCGTCATCGGGCCGTCGAATCCGCCGCCGTAGTTCTTCGGCTCCCACGCCTGACCGCCGGTTTCAGCGGCGCTGAAAAAGAGCGGTGCGTCGTTGATCACCGTGGCCGGTCCGAGTCCTTTTTCAAGCGACGCCGAATAGATGAACGGCTTGAAGCTCGAACCCGGCTGACGCCACGCCTGAGTGACGTGGTTGAACTTGTTCTTGTTGAAGTCGAAGCCGCCGACCAGCGCGCGAATCGCGCCGTCCTGCGGAATCACTGACACGAACGCGCCTTCCACTTGCGGCAATTGCGTGATCGACCAGCTGCCGTCGTCGCCTTTGACGAGGCGAATGATCGCGCCGGGCCGCAGGCGTTGGTTCGGCTGCGCGCGCGTGCCGAGCGCGAACGCGGCGAAGCGCAGACCGTCGCCCTGAATGGTCGCGACATTGCCGTCGATGAAGGTTGCCTGCACCTGCTTCGGGTTCGCCGCGGTCACCACGGCGGCGATGAGTTCACCGTTGTCGGGATGCTCGAGCAGCGCGTCGTCGATTGCCTGTTCACGCTCGTCCGCGTCGGACGGCAAGTCGATGAACGCTTCCGGGCCGCGATAACCGTGGCGCCGTTCATAGTCCATCAGACCTTTGCGCAGCGCACGGTAAGCGACGTCCTGGTCGGCCGAGTCGATCGTCGTCACCACGTTCAGGCCGCGCGTGTAGGCTTCTTCGCGATACTGCGCGTACATCATCTGCCGCACCATTTCCGCGACGTACTCCGCGTGCACGCTGAATTCCTTGCCCGCGCCCTTGACGACGAGCGGCTGTTTGCTCGCCTCGTCGTACTGTTCCTGGGTGATGTAGTGCAGTTCGTACATGCGCTGCAGGATGTACTCCTGCCGTACCTTCGCGCGCTTCGGATTGACGACCGGGTTATACGCCGACGGCGCCTTCGGCAGCCCGGCCAGCATTGCCGATTCCGCCAGTGTCAGATCCTTCAGATTTTTGCCGAAGTACACCCGCGCCGCGCTCGCGAAGCCATACGCGCGCTGGCCGAGATAGATCTGATTCATGTACACCTCGAGAATCTGATCCTTGGTTAGCTTCGACTCGATCTTGTACGCGAGCAGCATCTCGTAGATCTTGCGCGTGTAGGTCTTCTCGCTCGACAGAAAGAAGTTGCGCGCCACCTGCATCGTGATCGTGCTGGCGCCCTGAGTGGCGTGGCCGTTGGTCAGCGCGACGAAGCCGGCCCGCGCGATGCCGGTCAGGTCGACGCCGCCGTGATCGTAGAAGCGCGCATCTTCGATTGCGAGCACAGCCTTTTTCAGGCTATCGGGTACGTCCTGGATATGGACGATGTCGCGCCGCTCTTCACCGAATTCGCCGATTAGCACATGGTCGGCCGTATAGATGCGCAGCGGCACCTTGGGCCGGTAGTCGGTGAGCGCATCGAGCGACGGCAGGTTCGGCGTTGCCACCACCAGTGCATAGCCGAGCACCAGCAGCACGCACAGAATGCCGGCGACGATCAGACCCACAAAGCCAAGGATGAGCTTGAGCCACAACGGGCGTTTGCGCTTCTGCGGCGCGGGCGGCGGGGACGTAGGAGACGTGGATTGCATATGGGCACCAAAAAACAGTCCCGCGATTATAGCCGCCTCGCTTTTCAGCTTTCGGCATGCTTACTGACAGTTTTTGACAGGTCTTCGCGCCGCGCAGGAATGACTTCACTGTAGTCGCTTTGAGCGCATGCAGGGCGCGCGGTACGCAATGTTAGCCATTCGGCTGAGTGTCGCGCAGCGGCGCGGCTGCGCACAATTCTTCCTGGCTACTCGCGTTCGAATGGTTCGTCGCGTGAGTCTGGAGGGAGGGCGTGATGACGTTCAAAAGTTCGTGGCTTCAGGGAATGCAAATGGGCGTGGAGCGCTTGGGAGAGCGCTTTGCGGCGGGGATCGATGTCAATTCGCAGGCGGTGCGTCTCATCGTGGTGAGTCAGCGTCCACGCGCAGGCGCTGTGCTGCGCATCGAATACGTGACGAGCGTGCCGCTTGCGGCCGGCGCGATGGCCGGCACGGAGATCGCCGACCGGCACGCCGTGGCGCGCGCGTTGCGCGATGCCTTCGCGGGCTTGCCGCGCGCCTGCGCGACGCACGCGTTGCGCTGTGCGATGGCGCTGCCCGCCTCGGCCACGCTGACCACCACGGTGCCGCTTACGCGACTTGCCGCGCTTAGCGGTTGCGCGGAAGACTGCGGGCGCGAACTGGCCGAGCTCGAACCGGCGGTGATGAGCGAAGTGGAGCGCATCGTGGGTCTCGAGCGGCATGCGTTGGCAGTCGACTGGTTTCTCGACGAAGCGCCGTCGTCGATTCGCTCGGTGACGATCGCCGCGACCGCACGGCAGCATCTCGAAGCGCGCATCGAATGCGCGGCCACCGCGGGCATCTCGCTCACCGCAATCGACGGCGAGCCGCATGCGGCGTTGCGCGCAATGCGTTACGCCGCCAGTCACGAACTCGATCCGCACGAGCCCTATGTCGCGATCTGGATCGGCGCGGATGGCGTGTACGGGTGGCGCATCGCCGACGACAGCATGGTTGGCGAAATTCGTTATCCGGCGCCCGAGTACTCGGATCTCGCCGACGCATTGCGCGATCTCGCCGATGGTCCCGCACTCGACTGCGCATTGTTGAGTGGCGAGGTCGACTTGCTCGACGGCGTAGGTTTCTCGCTTGCGGATATGGCCGACGTGTTGGGCTGCACGGTATTGCCGTTCGAGTGCGCAGCGCTTGGCGGCCTCGCGCGGTCGCTCACGGATCCGTTGTTACACGAGCCGTCCGGCGCGGTCGCATTCGGCCTCGCGCTGCGCGGGGTGCTCGAATGATGCGGGATCGTTTGCATGCCGATGGTCCAGGCGCGCCGGTTTCATCACGTGGCTCGCGCCCCGCGCGCCCTTGGCTCGGCGGCTTCAATTTGCTGCCCTACCGGCAACGTAACGCGCGGCTTGCGCGGCGGCGCTGCCTGCTCGAATGGACCGGCGCGGCGCTCGCCGGTTGCGCCGCCGTGCTTGCATTGGCCGGATGGCAAGCGTTCGAGCGGGCGCGGCTCGATGCGCAACGCGCGTCGCTCGAACGCTCGCTCACGCAACTGAGCGCGCCGCTCGCCGAGTACGCAAAGTTGCTGCGCGCGCAAGACGAGCGGCGCAAAGGCGCCGCGCGTGCAGCGAGTTTGTCCGAGCCGCTCACGCATCTGCGGGATCTGCTGGATGCGCTGAGCTTCGAACCGGGCAACGGCGTCGTGCTGCAGCAGTTACGTCAGCGCGAGCACGAGACGGAGTTGCTGGCGACTTCGAGTGGCCATATCGCGTCGGCCGACTGGCTCAAACGCTTGAGTGCGATCCGCGGCGTGAAGGGCGCGGAGGTGAGTGACCTGCGTCGCTCGGTGTCGCGCAGCGGTGCAGTTGCAGCCGCTGGCGAAACCGGCCCGATCGAATTCGGCGCGCGCCTGCGTTGGACCGATCCGCCGCCCAAGGTGGCCCATGCGCCGGTCGCCACCGCGCAACGTCCGATGCAGTCTGAACAACAATCCAGAGGTGCGAAATGAGTACAACGTTTGTCGATATGGGCGGCGCGGCAGGTGCGCGGCTATCCCTGTCCCATTGGATGAAACGCGTGCGTTTGCCGCTCGATGTGTGGAGCCGGCGGCGTCGCTGGGTAGTCGCTTTGCTGATTGCCGCGCTGGTGATCGGGCTGGGTGCGCATGGCTGGGTCGTGGCCGACCTCAGTGGCCTCGGGGCGAGCCAGACAGCATTCGATGCCGCCACTCGGCATCTCGCCGATGCGCGGCGCGCGCTGACGCAATTACCCGCGCTGCGTCGCGAAGCCGCGAGCGCGCACGGCGCACATTTGCCGACGCTATGGACCTCCGCCGACGATGTGCGTCTCGTGTCCGAGTTAGCGGCGCAAAATAGCGTCGCGTTGCTCGCGCTGGAACCGGGTGCCGCGAGCGGCTCGGGCGACGAACAGATGCGGCCGATGCGTCTCGCCGCGCAGACCGATTTCGTGCATTTGATGTCGTTTCTGCGCGAACTGTCGGGCTTGCCGGTGCTGATCGTTCCCGAGGACGTGACCGTCAAACGGAACGGCGCCTTGCTCGCCGTGAGCGCGACGCTGCGCGTGTTCAGCGCGCTGCGACCGGCGGTTTCGAGTGCATCTGCGGACGCCTTTGCCGACGACAGCCTCGATACCGAGGCCGGCGAAGACATTGTGTTCTACGACCCGTTCTCGCTACCGCAAATGCTGGCGAACGGGGACCTGCCCGATGCTTCGCAGCTACGTCTGGCCGGCTTGCTGCACGATCGCACACGCGGGCTCGCCTTACTCGAAACGCCGGACGGCGCGGCGACTGTCGCGGCGGGGCAGCAGTTCGGCGCTGAGCGGGTCATGCGGGTCGACGCGCTCAGCATCACGTTGGCCAATGGCGGCGCGACGCGTACGCTGTCGCTCGTGGAGGCATCCTGATGAGGCTTGCGAAACTCATTCGCCACACCGTGTGGTGCGTGGGCGCTCGTCTATGCATCGGCCTCTTCGTTGGCGCAGCGGCCGGCGCCGGCGTCGCGCATGCGTCGGCCCAACTGCAACCGCCGCTGCCGCCGTTGCCCGCGGGCATGCCGCTCGACGACGCCATTGCACCGCTCGATGTTTCGTACAACGCACGGCCACTGCCGCGCGGCATTGCCGCCGAAGTGCCCAATCCGTTTCGCAACGATGCCGCCGATGAGCCGGGGGCGTCGCGCGCGGCGGCAACCGTCGGCAACGACCGCGCAGATGACCCGCTTGGCGACGCGGACGGCTCAGGACCGTTGCGACCGCAATCCGCTGCCATCCGCGACGAGGCCATTGGAGCCATTGGCGCCGCCGGCGCATCCGCACTCGAAGGTCCGCCGGTGCCGCTGCCTCCGCTGACGCGCCTGGGCAACACACCGAAAACCCCGGCAGAAGACAAGCTCGCCGCCGACGATAAACCCATCACGCTGAACTTCCGCCGCGCCGAACTCGGTGACGTGCTCAACGCGTTCGCCGAATTCACCGGACTGAATATCGTTGCTAGCGAAAGGGTGCGCGGCGCCGTCTCGCTGCGGCTCGACAAAGTACCCTGGCGCGCCGCGTTCGACACCTTGCTCGACGTCAACGGCCTGGCGATGGAGCGCCGCGGCAACGTGATCTGGGTCGCGCCGCTCGCCGATCTGGCCGCGCGCGAGCGGCAGCGCTTCGAAGCGCACGCACGGGCCGCCGATCTGGAGCCGCTCGCGAGCCGCACCTTCCAACTGCACTACGCGCGCGCCGAAGACGTGCGGCGCCTGCTGACCGGCGCGGGCAATCAGCGCGTGCTGTCCAAACGCGGTGCCGCGACGGCCGATCCGCGCACCAATCTGCTGTTCGTCACCGACCTCGAGGGCCGCCTCGCGCAGATCACCGCGCTGCTCGCCTCCGTCGACCGGCCGACCCGTCAGGTGCTGATCGAGGCACGCATTGTCGAGGGCGAGCACGGTTTTTCGCGCAATCTGGGTGTGCGTCTGTCGATGGCGGCGGCCAACGCCGACGGCACTGCCCAAGGCCTCACCGGCGGTAAGGACGGCGCCGTCCACGATCTGTCCGCGCGGCCGATTTCCGGGTTCGACGCAGCCACTGCCGGTCTGACGCTGTTCGCGGCGCAAGCCACGCGGCTTCTGAATATCGAACTGAGCGCGCTGGAAGCCGAGGGCCGCGGCGAAATCGTCTCGAGCCCGCGGGTCGTGACGGCGGACCGGATGAAAGCGGTCGTCGAGCAGGGCACCGAGCTGCCGTATCAGGCAAAAGTGGGGCAGGGCGTGTCCGGCGTGCAGTTTCGCCGCGCCACGCTCAAACTGGAGGTCGAACCGCAAATCATGCCGGACGGCCGGGTGGTGCTGGACCTCGACGTCGCCAAAGATAGCGTCGGCGAGCAGACCGACGCTGGCCCCGCGATCAACACCAAACACGTGCAAACGCGGGTCGAAGTCGAGGATGGTGGTACGGTGTCGATCGCCGGCATCTACGCGGCCGATAACCGGGACGATGTGACGCGGGTGCCGCTCCTGGGCAAAATACCGGTTTTAGGCACGCTTTTTCGCCATCGGGCACGTCGCGACCAGCGCAGCGAACTGGCGGTTTTTATCACGCCGCGCGTCGTTCAGACAAATTAGGGGCATGCCGCCGCCGCTCGTGAGCGGCGGCGCGCAGGCTCGACAAGGCAGCCGCTTTGCCAGTAAGCTGCGGCACGAACCATACCGGATTAGCCAGAGGACACCGTTGCAAGCGCGGGACGCACACGCCAATGTATTTTTTGTAGGGCTCATGGGGGCAGGCAAAACCACCGTGGGCCGGGCCGTTGCGCGCCGGCTGGATCGCCCGTTCTTCGATTCCGATCACGAAATCGAGGCGCGCACGGGCGCGCGCATCCCCGTGATCTTCGAACTGGAAGGCGAAGCGGGCTTTCGCGACCGCGAAGCGCACGTGATTTCCGATCTGACCGGGCGCGACAATATCGTGCTCGCAACGGGCGGCGGCGCGATTCTGCGGCCGGAAAACCGTGAAGCGCTGCAAAATCGCGGCGTGGTGATCTATCTGCGCGCCAATCCGCACGATCTGTGGCTGCGCACCCGGCGCGACAAAAATCGCCCGCTTTTGCAGACTGAAGACCCGAAAGCGCGCCTTGAAGCGCTCTACGAAGTGCGCGACCCGCTGTACCGCGAATGCGCGCATTTTGTGATCGAAACCGGCCGGCCCTCGGTCAACGGACTCGTCAACATGGTTCTGATGCAGCTCGAGATGGCCGGCGTCGCCAAACATCCTGCGTCATAATGGACTATATGATTACCGTCAATGTCGAACTGGGCGAGCGCGCCTATCCCATCCATATCGGTGCCGGCCTGATCGGCCAGACCGCGTTGTTCGCGCCGCATATCGCCGGCAACTCGGTCACCGTCGTGACCAACACCACAGTCGAGCCGCTATACGGCGACAAGCTGCGCGCCGCGCTGGCGCCGCTCGGCAAGCAGGTGTCGACGGTCGTTTTGCCGGACGGCGAAGCGTACAAGAACTGGGAAACGCTGAATCTGATTTTCGACGCGCTGCTCGGCGCGCGGGCTGACCGTAAAACCACGCTGATCGCGCTGGGCGGCGGCGTGATCGGCGACATGACGGGTTTTGCCGCGGCCTGCTACATGCGCGGCGTGCCGTTCATGCAGGTGCCGACCACCTTGCTGTCGCAGGTTGATTCGTCAGTAGGCGGCAAGACCGGCATCAACCATCCGCTTGGCAAGAACATGATCGGCGCGTTCTATCAGCCGCAAGCCGTGATCGCCGACATCGGCACGCTGCGCACGCTGCCGGCGCGCGAACTGGCGGCGGGCGTCGCCGAGGTGATCAAGACCGGTGCGATTGCCGACGCCGGCTTTTTCAGCTGGATCGAAGCGAACGTCGAGGCGCTCAATCGTTGCGAGCCGGAGGCGCTGGCCGAGGCGGTCAAGCGCTCGTGCGAAATCAAGGCGTCGGTGGTGGCGCAGGACGAGCGCGAAGGCGGCTTGCGCGCGATCCTCAATTTTGGCCACACCTTCGGCCACGCGATCGAGGCCGGGCTCGGCTACGGCGAATGGCTGCACGGCGAGGCGGTCGGCTGCGGGATGGTGATGGCGGCGGACCTGTCCGTGCGTCAGGGCTATCTCGACGAAGCCGCGCGCAAGCGTCTGGTCGACGTGATCGTCGCAGCGCATCTGCCGACCCGCGCGCCCGCGCTCGGCGAGTCGCGCTACGTCGAACTGATGCGGGTCGACAAAAAGGCCGAGGCCGGCGCGATCAAATTCATTCTGCTGAAGCGTTTCGGTGAAACGCTGATCACCCAGGCGCCCGACGCCGCCGTGCACGCAACGCTGGCCGCCGCCGTCTAGAAACCGGCGAGGCATTGCAGCAAAGCATTACGCACCAGCGTCACGAGGCGCCGCCCATGTTTCGGAGAAACCGGTGACTGACAGGCGCAGCGACGATGTAAAGAATCACCCGGGAGGCGCGGCGGCGATCGGCGTGCCCTCGCCCGAAGCACTCGAAGCGCATCTCGCGCCGTATGCGGCGCATTCCGCGCAGTCGCGCGGCCGCCGCTATCCCGAAGCCGCGCCTAGCGCGCGCACCGAATTCCAGCGCGATCGCGACCGCATCGTCCACTCGACGGCATTCCGCCGCCTCGAGTACAAAACCCAGGTGTTCGTGAATCACGAGGGCGACCTGTTCCGGACACGCCTCACGCACAGTCTCGAAGTCGCGCAGATCGCGCGTTCGGTTGCACGCAATCTGCGGGTCAATGAAGACCTCGTCGAGGCCATTTCGCTTGCGCACGATCTCGGCCATACGCCATTCGGCCATGCCGGCCAGGATGCGCTCAATGAATGCATGCGCGAACACGGCGGCTTTGAACACAATCTGCAAAGCCTTGCGGTGGTCGACGATCTCGAGGAGCACTACGGCGCGTTCAATGGGCTGAACCTCTGTTTCGAAACACGCGAAGGCATCCTCAAGCATTGCTCGCGCGAGAATGCCCGGCGGCTCGGCGCGCTCGGCGAACGTTTTCTCGAAGGACGGCAGCCGTCGATCGAAGCGCAGATCGCGAACGTCGCTGACGAGATCGCCTACAACAATCACGACGTCGACGACGGTTTGCGCTCGGGCTTGCTCACGGTGGAGCAGCTTGCCGAAGTGGAGCTATGGCAGACGCACTACGAGGCGGCGCGCGGCGATTATCCGCAGATCGAAGGGCGCAGGCTGATCCACGAGACGGTGCGCCGCATCATCAATACGCTGATCGTCGACCTGATCGATACGACCACCGTCAATCTGGTTCGGCATGCGCCGGCAACGCTCGACGCAGTGCGAGCCGCACCGCCGCTCGTCGCGCATAGCGAGGCGATCGCTTCGCAGGCCGCGACGCTCAAGCGCTTTCTGTTCAAGAACCTGTATCGCCACTATCGGGTGATGCGTATGGCGAACAAGGCGCGCCGCGTGGTGGTCGGCCTGTTTGCCGCGTTCACGGAAGATCCGCGGCTGTTGCCGCCTGGCTATCAGTCGCCGGACGCGTCGTTGCAGGCGCGCCTGGTTGCACACTACATTGCGGGCATGACGGATCGATATGCGGTGAAGGAATACCAGCGGTTGTTCGTGATCGACGACAACTGATCGGGTCGGTGCCAGTGCGCATCGGTGCCGGGATGCGGCGCCGATGCACATGCCCGTAGTGCTATGCCGCCACTGTGGCGGTGGCCCGGCCGCCGCTTAACGCAACCGCGACGCGATCAGCGCGCCCGCGATCAGCGCGACGCCACCGACGATCGCAATCGTCTGCCATGGATTTTCGCGCACATACTCATTGGCATCCGAGATCGCCACTTCGGCGCGTTGGCGCATGGCTTCGCGGGTGTCGTTCAAACGGGCGCGCGCAACCTCGAGTTGCTTGCTCAATTTGCTGCGTAGCGCCACGGCATCGGCTTGCGTGCCGTCGGCCAGCGTGTCTTCGAGTTCCGACATCAGCCTGCGTAATTCGCCGGCGATGTCTTCGGCCGCGTGGCGGCTACGACGAGCGATTCGCCGCGCACGGCGGCTGGTGGTGGTCCAGGATTCGCCGAGGGCGTCTCGCGTGTTCGGAAGTGCTGTCATGATCGCTCCGTCGATGAGAGTGAGAAAAGTCTCCGCGTACTCATGCGGGAAACGTGGCGTCATGCAACTTCGATGCCAAAGACTGCGCGATGTTCCAGCGAGATCATCGCATACGCGCCGACGGCTTCTGGCGGCAGAAATTGCACTGAAAAGGTCGATCGGTGGTCAAAATTACAATGCATCCGACATTTACCACAATAGATGACAGAGGCATAGAATCAAAAACGCCGTCACATGTGTGACGGCGTTTGGCCGAGGTGCGGACTGTTCGCGACGGTTCGATCCATGCAGGCACAGCCTGCCTCCCTAGAAGACGTAACCTATCTTCGCGAAAGTAACGATCGGGTTGAGTCTGATTTTTGCCTCAGACGTCACGGTCAGGTTGCCGACCGGAGTCGCCGCGTTCGAGGTCAGTTTCGCGGTTACGCTGAGCGGTATGTATGAGACGGAGAACCCCGCGAACCAATGTTTGCTGAACGCATAGTTGAAACCGAGATTAAACACCGGTGCCCAGGAACGATCCGTCGATACCGAGGTCGGACCGTGCAATACGCCTTGTTCAAACGCAGTGTTGGTGATCTTCGCGTCAGTGAACCAGACGTACGTGACGCCGAGGCCGGCATACGGTCGGAACGCCGCGGTGGCGTCGTTGAAGTAGTATTTGAACAGGAGAGCAGGGCTCCATTGCTTCGCGGAGCCGAGCGTACCGAATTGCTCGAAGGTGCCTGTGCCTAGCAGGTTGAATTTCGGCGGAATGCCAATTTCAGCTTCCGCGGCGATGTGATCGGTGACAAAGTAGCCTAGGCTTAAGCCGATGGTGTCGGAGCTGTCGATGCCAGCGCCCGTGCCGGGTATCGAGATGTTGACGGGTGTCCCGCCGACGCTTGTTTCCTTCAACGGATCGCTACTGTCTTGAGGGGCGAAATGGAACCACCCCGTCGTAGCGTAAAAACTGCCGGCCGATTGCGCGTGAGCTGCCGTCATGCAGGCGAGCGCCGCGAGCCCCGTTATGGCCTGTTTTAATTTCATATGTGCTCCTCCAAAAAAGGCCCGCTCATTATGACCACAACGTTTGAAACAAACCATACGCGGCAGTTAGAGCTTTCTCCCTAAGCGCCGGGCGGTTTCTGGCTAAGCCGCGCCGCGCCGAACCCAGCGCCCATGCGGCTTTTCGGACCTTCGGGTATATACCAACGCGACTATTGGATACTTCAGCATGGCACGGCTTGCACGTCTTTATGTCCCTGACCAGCCGCAGCACGTCATCCTCCGTGGACTCGACCAGCAGCCCGCATTTGTCGACGACCAGGACTACGAGCTCTTCATCGACTGTTTGAAAGCAGCTTCGCGCGACCACCATTTGTCGATCCACGCGTATGCGTTGATGCCGGGTGCCGTGCAATTGCTCGTCACGCCGACCGAGGAGTCGAGTCTGCCGAAAGCGATGCAGGCGGTGGGGCGCCGCTACGTCGCCCACTTCAACCGGCGCTATGCACGCCGCGGCACGCTATGGGAGGGCCGCTACCGCGCGACGGTGATCGAGGGCGAGCGTTACTTCCTGCTGGCGAGCCGGGTCGTCGAGATGTGTCCGGTGCGCACGCAGCTCGTGAGCGCACCGGAGGACTACCGCTGGTCGAGCTACCGCCATCACATCGGCCTCACGCTCGACAGCCTGATTACCGATCATCCGTTGTACTGGTCGCTCGGCAACACGCCGTTCGAGCGGCAACGCGCGTATCGCGAGTTGTGCGAGCAGCCGCTCGACGAGCGTGAGGCCAGCCAGCTTCAGCAGGCCACTTTGAAAGGCTGGGTGTTGGGCAGCGAGACGTATCGGGAGTGGGCGGCGCGAGCGGCGAACCGGCGGGTGTCGCCGCTGCCGCGCGGGCGGCCGCGCAAAGTGCGCGAGACACCGCAGACACAATAAAGCGTTTTGCATCAAAGGGCTGCACGCGGAACGGCATCTTCGGATGTCGTTTTCTTTGCACCTTTTTTAATATGGCACCAATAAAAATTGGCCGCAATGCACCAACTTGATAATAGGGGCCCCACCATCAGGTTTTGTTTGCTATTCCATTGATTCGTCGCGTATATTCCGAATTCCGGCGCTTTTTGGTACGCGTAGCATCGAGCGTATTGAGCCGCCGTCGTGGTTGCGATACGAACTGCGGTAATAGAAAAAACGGTTTAACGGCCTGTCCGGCCCCTCACAGACGGTGTCCCCATGAACGACCACCAGCAACCGACTCATCCGGTTCCCGCCGCGCAAGGTCTGTACGACCCGCAAAACGAGCACGACGCCTGCGGCGTCGGCTTCGTCGCCCACATCAAGGGCAAGAAAAGTCACGAGATCATTCAGCAAGGCCTGAAGATTCTCGAGAACCTCGACCACCGGGGCGCCGTCGGCGCCGATCCGCTGATGGGCGACGGCGCGGGCATCCTGATCCAGATTCCGGACGGTTTCTATCGTGAGGAAATGGCCAGGCAAGGCGTCGTGCTGCCGCCGAACGGCGAGTACGGCGTCGGCATGGTCTTCCTGCCGAAGGAACACGCATCGCGCCTGGCGTGCGAACAGGAACTTGAACGTACGGTGAAGGCCGAAGGCCAGGTCGTGCTGGGCTGGCGCGACGTGCCGGTCGACCACACCATGCCGATTTCGCCTACCGTGAAGGCGAGCGAGCCGCTGATCCGCCAGATCTTCATCGGCCGCGGCAAGGACATCATGGTGACCGACGCGCTCGAGCGGAAGCTGTACGTGATCCGCAAGACCGCGAGCCACCGCATCCAGGCGCTCAAGCTCAAGCACGGCAAGGAATACTTCGTGCCGTCGATGTCGGCGCGCACGGTGGTCTACAAGGGCCTGCTGCTGGCCGGCCAGGTCGGCGTGTACTACCGCGACTTGCAGGACGAACGCACCGTCTCGGCGCTGGCGCTGGTGCACCAACGCTTCTCGACCAACACGTTTCCGGCGTGGGAACTGGCTCACCCGTACCGGATGATCGCCCACAACGGCGAAATCAACACGGTGAAGGGCAACGTCAACTGGCTGAATGCCCGTACCGGCGCGATCGCGAGCCACGTGCTCGGCGACGATCTGCCGAAGCTGTGGCCGCTGATCTATCCGGGCCAATCGGACACCGCCTCGTTCGACAACTGTCTCGAACTGCTGGTGATGGCCGGCTATCCGCTCGTCCACGCAATGATGATGATGATCCCGGAAGCCTGGGAACAGCACACGCTGATGGACGACAACCGCCGCGCGTTCTACGAATACCACGCCGCGATGATGGAGCCGTGGGACGGCCCCGCCGCGATTGCCTTTACGGACGGCCGTCAGATCGGCGCGACGCTCGACCGCAACGGCCTGCGTCCGGCGCGTTACCTGATCACCGACGACGAGCTCGTCATCATGGCTTCGGAAGCCGGCGTGCTGCCTATTCCCGAATCGAAGATCGTCAAGAAGTGGCGTCTGCAGCCGGGCAAGATGTTCCTGATCGACATGGAACACGGCCGCATCATCGACGACAAGGAACTGAAGGACAACCTCGCGAACGCCAAGCCGTACAAGAGCTGGATCGACGCTGTCCGGATCAAGCTCGACGAAATCGAGCCGAAAGCCGAAGACGTCGTGACGGAGCGCCGCGAAGCCGCTGCTTTGCTGGATCGCCAGCAGGCGTTCGGCTACACGCAGGAAGACCTCAAGTTCCTGATGGCGCCGATGGCGCAAGCCGGCGAAGAAGCCGTCGGTTCGATGGGTAACGACTCGCCTTTGGCGGTCATGTCCAACAAGAACAAGACGCTCTATCACTACTTCAAGCAGCTGTTCGCCCAGGTGACGAACCCGCCGATCGACCCGATCCGTGAAAACATGGTGATGTCGCTGGTGTCGTTCGTCGGTCCGAAGCCGAACCTGCTGGATACGAACAACATCAACCCGCCGATGCGTCTCGAAGTGTCGCAGCCGGTGCTCGATTTCAAGGACATCGCGAAGATCCGCGCGATCGATCAGTACACGGGCGGCAAGTTCAGTTCGTATGAACTGAACATCTGCTACCCGGTGGCCTGGGGCAAGGAAGGCATCGAAGCGCGTCTCGCGTCGCTGTGCGCGGAAGCCGCCGACGCGGTGAAGTCCGGCTACAACATGCTGATCGTGTCGGACCGCAAGACCGACCGCGACAACGTCGCGATTCCGGCGCTGCTCGCCACTGCCGCGATCCACACGCACCTCGTGCAGCACGGTCTGCGCACGAGCGCGGGGCTGGTCGTCGAAACCGGCTCGGCGCGTGAAACGCACCACTTCGCGTTGCTCGCGGGCTACGGCGCGGAAGCCGTGCACCCGTACCTCGCGATGGAAACGCTCAGCCAGCTCGCAGCCGGCCTGAAGGGTGACCTGTCGGCGGAAAAGGCGGTCTACAACTTCACCAAGGCAGTCGGCAAAGGCCTGCAGAAGGTCATGTCGAAGATGGGCATTTCGACCTACATGTCGTACACCGGCGCGCAGATTTTCGAAGCCGTCGGTCTCGCGGAAGATCTGGTCGCGAAGTACTTCAAGGGCACCTCGTCGAAGGTTGGCGGTATCGGTCTCTTCGACGTGGCGGAAGAAGCGATCCGTCTGCACCGTGAGGCGTTCGGCGACAACCCGGTGCTCGCGAACATGCTCGACGCGGGCGGCGAGTACGCCTACCGCGTGCGCGGCGAAGAACACATGTGGACGCCGGATGCGATCGCCAAGCTGCAACACTCGGCGCGCAGCAATTCGTATCAGACGTACAAGGAATACGCGCATCTGATCAACGATCAGACCAGGCGCCACATGACCTTCCGCGGTCTGTTCGAGTTCAGGCTCGATCCGTCGAAGGCGATCCCGCTCGACGAAGTCGAATCGGCGAAGGAAATCGTCAAGCGTTTCGCCACCGGCGCGATGTCGCTCGGCTCGATCAGCACGGAAGCGCACGCCACGCTGGCGGTCGCGATGAACCGCATCGGCGGCAAGTCGAACACCGGCGAAGGCGGCGAGGACGTGAACCGTTATCGCAACGAGCTGCGTGGCATTCCGATCAAGAACGGCGACACGATGAAGTCCGTGATCGGCGATGAAGTGATCGTCGACATTCCGCTGAAAGAAGGCGATTCGCTGCGCTCGAAGATCAAGCAGGTGGCGTCGGGCCGTTTCGGCGTGACGGCGGAATACCTTGCATCGGCCGATCAGATCCAGATCAAGATGGCGCAGGGCGCGAAACCGGGCGAAGGCGGTCAGTTGCCGGGCCACAAGGTGTCCGAGTACATCGGCAAGCTGCGTTACTCGGTGCCGGGCGTCGGCCTGATTTCGCCGCCGCCGCACCACGACATCTACTCGATCGAAGATCTGGCGCAGCTGATTCACGACCTGAAGAACGCCAACCCGGCGGCCAGCGTGTCGGTGAAGCTGGTGTCGGAATCGGGCGTCGGCACGGTGGCAGCGGGTGTCGCGAAGGCGAAGGCCGATCACGTCGTGATCGCCGGCCATGACGGCGGCACGGGCGCTTCGCCGTTGTCGTCGATCAAGCACGCCGGCACGCCGTGGGAACTCGGTCTGGCCGAAACGCAGCAAACACTCGTGCTGAACCGGCTGCGCGGCCGTATCCGCGTGCAGGCCGACGGTCAGATGAAGACCGGCCGCGACGTCGTGATCGGCGCGCTGCTCGGCGCGGACGAGTTCGGCTTCGCGACGGCGCCGCTCGTCGTCGAAGGCTGCATCATGATGCGCAAGTGCCATCTGAACACCTGCCCGGTCGGCGTCGCGACGCAAGATCCGGTGCTGCGTGCGAAGTTCCAGGGCCAGCCGGAACACGTCGTCAACTTCTTCTTCTTCGTTGCGGAAGAAGCGCGCGAAATCATGGCGCAACTGGGCATCCGCAAGTTCGACGACCTGATCGGCCACGCCGAACTGCTCGACATGAAGAAGGGTATCGAGCACTGGAAGGCAAGGGGTCTTGACTTCTCGCGCGTGTTCTATCTGCCGCAAGTGCCGGCTGAAGTCGCACGCAAGCACGTCGACGCGCAGGACCACGGTCTCGAGAAGGCGCTCGACCACACGCTGATCGAGAAGGCAAAGGCCGCGATCGAGAAGGGCGAGCACGTCTCGTTCATCCAGCCGGTGCGCAACGTGAACCGTACGGTCGGCGCGATGCTGTCCGGCATGATCGCGAAGAAGTACGGCCACGACGGCCTGTCCGACGACACGATTCACATCCAGTTGAAGGGCACCGCGGGTCAGAGCTTCGGCGCGTTCCTTGCGAAGGGCATCACGCTGGATCTGGTCGGCGACGGTAACGACTACGTCGGCAAGGGTTTGTCGGGCGGTCGCATCATCATTCGTCCGACCAACGATTTCCGCGGCAAGTCGGAAGAAAACATCATCTGCGGCAACACGGTGATGTACGGCGCGATCGAAGGGGAAGCGTTCTTCCGCGGCGTCGCAGGCGAGCGTTTCTGCGTGCGTAACTCGGGTGCGACGGCGATTGTCGAAGGCACGGGCGACCACGGCTGCGAATACATGACGGGCGGCACGGTCGTCGTGCTCGGCGAAACGGGCCGTAACTTCGCGGCCGGCATGTCGGGCGGCATCGCTTACGTGTACGACCCGGACAGCACGTTTGCCGGCAAGTGCAACAAGTCTATGGTCGCGCTCGATCCGGTCCTGCAACAGGCCGAACAGGAACGCACGGTCGACAAGGGTTTGTGGCACAGCGGCGCAACGGATGAAGCGCTGCTCAAGGGGCTCATCGAACGTCACTTCCAGTTCACAGGTTCGCCGCGTGCAAAGGCGCTGCTCGAAAACTGGGACGCGTCGCGCCGTCAATTCGTGAAGGTGTTCCCGACCGAATACAAGCGCGCGCTGGGCGAGATGGCTGCGAAGAAGGCGAACAAGGAAGTCCTCGCTGCCTGACCGGCCGACCTGCTGCTCTGTCCGAAGCCGTCACATTTAGCCGTACCCGCCGCCGCTCGATTGTTCGACGCGCGGCGGGTGTAGATCACCCCACCTGATACAGATAGAGAAGAGAACCACATGGGCAAGGCAACCGGTTTTCTCGAGTTCGAGCGCCGCCACGAGGCGTACGAAGCTCCGCTCACGCGTGTGAAGCACTACAAGGAATTCGTCGCGGCACTGACCGACGACGAAGCGAAGATTCAAGGCGCGCGTTGCATGGACTGCGGCATTCCGTTCTGCAACAACGGCTGCCCGGTGAACAACATCATCCCGGACTTCAACGACCTGGTGTTCCATCAGGACTGGAAGAACGCGATCGAAGTGCTGCACTCCACCAACAATTTCCCCGAGTTCACGGGCCGCATCTGCCCGGCGCCGTGTGAAGCAGCGTGCACGCTCGGCATCAACGACGATCCGGTCGGCATCAAGTCGATCGAGCACGCGATCATCGACAAGGCGTGGGCCGAAGGTTGGGTCGCACCGCAGCCGCCGAAGCACAAGACCGGCAAGAAGGTCGCGGTGGTCGGTTCCGGCCCCGCCGGTTTGGCCGTCGCGCAGCAACTCGCGCGCGTGGGGCACGATGTGACGGTGTTCGAAAAGAACGACCGTATCGGCGGCCTGCTGCGTTACGGCATTCCTGACTTCAAGCTGGAAAAGTGGCTGATCGATCGCCGCATGCGTCAAATGGAAGCCGAAGGCGTGACGTTCCGCGCCAACGTGTTCATCGGCAAGCCGGATACGCTGCCGGCGCATATCGGCAACACGGCGAAGGAAACCATTACGCCGGCCGAACTGAAAGAACAGTTCGACGCCGTGGTGCTCACGGGTGGTTCGGAAACGCCGCGCGATCTGCCGGTGCCGGGCCGTGAGTTCGAAGGCATCCACTACGCGATGGAATTCCTGCCGCAGCAGAACAAGGTCAATGCCGGCGACAAGGTTGCGAACCAGCTGCTCGCGAAAGGCAAGCATGTGATCGTGATCGGCGGCGGCGATACGGGTTCGGACTGCGTCGGTACGTCGAACCGTCACGGCGCGAAGAGCGTCACGCAATTCGAACTGCTGCCGCAACCGCCGGAAGAAGAGAACAAACCGCTCGTGTGGCCGTACTGGCCGATCAAGCTGCGCACGTCGTCGTCGCATGACGAAGGCTGCTCGCGCGACTGGTCGGTGGCGACCAAGCGTCTCGAAGGCAAGAACGGCAAGGTCGAGAAGCTGATCGCCGCGCGCGTCGAATGGAAGGACGGCAAGATGCAGGAAGTGCCGGGCTCCGAATTCGAAATGAAAGCCGATCTGGTGCTGCTCGCGATGGGCTTTACGCAGCCTGTCTCGCCGGTGCTCGAAGCGTTCGGCGTCGACAAGGATGCGCGCGGCAACGTGCGTGCGTCGACCGAAGGCGACAGGGCGTATTACACGTCGGTGGATAAGGTGTTTACAGCGGGCGATATGCGCCGAGGCCAGTCGCTGGTGGTGTGGGCGATTCGGGAAGGCCGCCAGTGCGCGCGTTCGGTCGATGCGTTCCTGATGGGAAATTCGGAACTGCCGCGCTAAAAGTCTCCGGCCGGTTCACGCCTGCGGACATGGAAGCCGGCCACAGCTTGCAGGAAGAGGTGGAGACGACAAAGCGGTATATCAAAGCGGTAAAACGAAGCCGGGCACCTGAGAGGGTGACCCGGCTTTTTAACGTCCGCTGAGTGTTTGGCGTGCTATTTGCGCTTCATTCCTCGCCGCGAAACAACTGCAGATAGCCTTGACTTCGGCCATACCCGATCCTTACCAACTACTACCGTGTAACCCGAAAAATATATCTCCCCGTTAAACTGCGCTGGCAGCGCCCAAGCTGCAAAAACCACCTTTACCTCACTCGATGCCCGCAACTGGAAAAACCTGCTCGCCACACCGCCGCCCCGCGAGCACGCCCTTGCGGGTAAGGGCGTCCCCGTCGCGTCGTGCGTTCCTGAAAGGCTCAGCGGGCGTTCTGCTGTTATCCAGTTTGAGCAGCTCGTTGCTCTCCGCCTGCGGCGGCGGCAACCTCGACGCCGACCAACCGGAAACCCCGCGCCTGGCGTCAGTCGCCAATTTCCGGGATGTGGCGGGCGCCGCCGCCGGCTATCCAACCGTCGACGGTAAACAGATGCGCCGTGGCGCCTTCTATCGTGCGAACGCGCTGACACTCAGCGCTGCAGACCAGGCCACCGTAGCCAAACTCGGCATCCTCGCGGTCTACGATCTGCGCACCCCCGGTGAAATCGCACGCACCGCCGACATCCTGCCGGCCGGCGCGACATCGCAAGCCATCAATGTCCTCGGCACAAGCGACCTGGTCGTGCCGTCGCTCGATTCGGCCGCCGCCGCCGTCGCATTCATGGAGGCCGAGGCGCGCGCGTTCGTCACCGGTGCCGCCCAGCGCGCCAGCTTCGGGACGCTCCTCACGCAGCTCGCCAACGGGGCCGGCGCGCAGCTGTTTCATTCGAATGCAGGGAAGGATCGCACCGGCTGGGTCGCGGCTTTGCTGCTCAGCATCGCCAATGTGCCGCTCGACGTCATCATGCAGGACTATCTGCTGAGCAACGTCTATTCGGCCGCGTCGATCAAGGCAAGCACCGACACGCTACGGTCGCAAAACGGCGACGCAGTGGCGGCGATCGAGGCGCCCTTGTTCAGCGTTCAGGAAAGCTACCTGCTGGCGGGGTTCGATCAGGTGCAGGCGAGCTACGGCACGATGGCGAGTTATCTGACGCAAGGCCTCGGGGTGTCTCAGGCGACGATCGATACCTTGCACGACCGCCTCGTGACCTGAATCGCGACGGTCGCGACGCATTCGCCGTGTCGGCGAGCGCAGGCGAAAAAAAGTCCGCCCGAAGTAAGCGGGGCGGACAGAGAAGGGCGGCATCGAGGTTGCCGGGGCTGACTATAAGTCCGCAGTCACCAGGAAAACCTATCCGGTAAGGGCGCGTAAGTGGGTACATCGGCGCCGGCGCACGATCCTTCTCACGTTTCTGCCAATCCGGCCGGTAGTTGGATCCGCACTTCCAGGCCGCCTTGCGCATGATTGCGCACGTGACAGCGACCGCCGCGATCGTGCGCGAGCCGCGCGACAATCGCCAGTCCAAGGCCGCAATGGCCTTCGCCGCCACGCGCGGCGTCGAGTCGTACGAATGGTTTCATTGCCGCGGCGATGCGGTCGTCGGGAATGCCGGGCCCGTGATCGCGCACGCTAATGATCCAGTGCCGGTCGTTACGCGCAGTCGCGATATCGACCGGTGGCGCGCCGTGCTCGAGTGCGTTGTCGACGAGATTCGTCACCAGCCGGTCGAGCAGCGTGCGCGGCAGCCTGAATGACGAGCCGGCTCGCAGATCGAGCGTGAAAAGCGGCGTCTCGGTGCTGTCGCTGGCGGAAAACTGTTCTTGCAGAAACGCGTCGACTTCAACCGGTGGCCCGGCGTCGGCGGATTGGCCGGCGAACTCCAGAAACTGCTGGACGATGTTGGTCAGCGAGTCGACGTCGCGAATCAGGCCCGCGCGCTCGCTTTCCGCGACCAGCACGCTTGCGCGCAATTTGAGCCGCGTCAGCGGCGCTTTCAGATCGTGCGCGACGCCCGCCAGCATCACCGCCTGGTCGTCGCCGGCTTCGTTCAGGCGCCGCATCATGTCGTTGAACGAGCCGATCAGTTCGCGCAGTTCGCGTGGACCCTGCACGGTGACGGGCTCCGGTCGTCCGCCGGAGCCGAACTCGAGCGCGGCATCAGCCACGCGCGACAAGGGCCGTTGCATCTGCCAGACCGCCAGCAGCGACAGGATCAGCGCGCCCAGCAGCATCGATACCGATTCGACGAGAAAGTGCGGGCGCGGCGGAACGTCGACCGGCACGACGACCCAGTTCGATTTGCCGGGGAACAGGACCCACAACTGAGGCGGGCGCAAATCATCGACGGCAATCTGCGTGCCGGGCGGCAAGTTTTCGCGCAGATGCCGGCTCAGTTCGACCAGCGGATGACGGGTCGGCGTGTGCAGATGGACGCTCGCCGGCATGTTCCACGTCGGCACGAGGTGCACGCGCATCGCGGGCGCGAGCGCGGCGCCCTTGATCGGCTCGCCGTTGAGCGCCTGTAACACCAGCAGAATGCCGCGCGCGAAGCCGTCGATTTCATGACGCGG
This sequence comes from Paraburkholderia sp. SIMBA_030, assembly GCF_046535245.1. Classification (NCBI taxonomy): domain Bacteria; kingdom Pseudomonadati; phylum Pseudomonadota; class Betaproteobacteria; order Burkholderiales; family Burkholderiaceae; genus Paraburkholderia; species Paraburkholderia sp. SIMBA_030. Next base: position 89,759 of record NZ_JAWRXB010000027.1, on the reverse strand, counting down.
CGGCTGCATCACCACCAGCACGAACCAGCCCGCCTGAATCGCGAACAACACCGCTGTCGACAACAAGGCCATTCTGCCGAACAGCGTGTTCAGCGGGTTTTTCATGCGTTTGAGGCAGCCTCGTCGGCGAAGGGCGTGCCGTCGGCGTCGGGCACGAACACGTAGCCTTTGCCTCGCACTGTTTGCACGTAGCAGGGGTTGGACGGATCGTCTTCGATCACCCGGCGCAGGCGCCAGATCGGCACGTCGAGGCTGCGGTCGCGAAAGGCGAGATTGTCGCGATGCACGAGATCGTGAATCAGCACGCGCGACAGCACCTTGTACGGATTGTTGACGAAGATCTTCAGCAGCGCGAACTCACTGTCGCGCAGCGGGAGCTTCGAGTCGTCGCGCGAAAGCGAACGCGTGGCGAAATCGAGTTCGAATGGACCGAAGCGATACGGCTTGCGGGCCTCGGGCGCACTCGTGGTGGAGGGACCGCGGCGACGCAGCACCGTATGGATCCGCGCGAGCAATTCGCGGGGATCGAACGGCTTGGTCAGATAATCGTCAGCACCGAGCGAGAGCCCGACGATCCGGTCGGCCACCGTGCCGCGCGCCGTCACGAAGATCACTGGGATGTCGTCGCCGGCGGCGCGCAACGCGGTGAGCGCGCGCAGGCCGTCGGTGTTCGGCATCATGATGTCGAGCACGACGACCGACGGCCGTTCACGTTCGAGCCGGCGCTGCAGATGAGTGCCGTCGTGCAGCACCGACGCGTCGAAGCCGTTCGATTGCAGAAACTTGCATAGCAGATCGCGTACGACCGGGTCGTCGTCGACGATAAGGACCTGTGGATTCATGGCGAAATTCTAGACTGGCGCGCACGGCGCGAGGCCGACTGTTTTCTTACCAATGCTTACGGAACTGCGCGCCGCGCGCGCCGCCTTCCCGCGCGAGGCCCGCAGCCAAAGGCTCACTGCACATTTCAACATTGCCATATTCGGCAACCCGCTCAGCGGCGTTGAAGACGTTTTGCATCGCTGATATTCCTCCGATGAAAGAATTGGCGCGCGATCGCAACGACTGGCAACCAATCGCAACGGCTCGTAAGAACCGCCGAAAAGGGCGCTTTTCTTCGTGCATCGCCACCTCGCGTGCGGCGAGATGATTCGTCGTGCAGTACGTTGCGCCGCATGTCGAAAACAGCCTAACGCCTTGGGCCCCGCGACAGGCGGCGTGAAATCGAAACCTAGCGCCACGCGAGGCTCATCATGACCGTTCATAGCAATCTCAGTTCAACCCGCTTTTCCTCACTGGCGCCCACGCCGGCGGCGGAGAAGCCCGCGGCTGCGGGTAGCCCGTCGGCGACGCCGCAAGCACGGGGCGCGGCCACCCAGGCGTTGCCGCCGGTGCCTGCCGGTCTCGTCGGGCATAACGTCAACACGACCGCCTGACCCCGAGGCCCGTGTGTCGACCCAGAAAATTCTAGACCGCTTCATACGTGTCGCTGCGTGGTCGACGCTCGGCGCGGCGCTGCTGCCGCTCGGCGGCTGCGGCGTCGCCGCGCTGCCGTGCCGGCTGACCTCGGCGACGCTGAAAATCGTCCCGGTGATCGGCCATGCGGCAGCCACGCCGTTCGACGCGTGTTCATCCGCCATCGACTGAATCATGATACTCAAACGGATTGCCTGTGCATTGGCGCTGTTCGGCGCAATGTCCCAGTTGGCCGCCCTGGCGCAGCCGGCGGCTCGCGAAGCGGCGGCCAGTGCGGCGGCCAAGGGTGCGTCCGCCGATGCGCGCAAGCGTTCGCAGGACGTTCCGTTTGCGTTTCGCGGCATCGCGCTCGGCATCACGCTCGACGAATTCCGTTCGGGCTCGACCGTGCGGGCGACGCCGCTCGGCAGCGTGCCTGTCTGCGAGACGGATGTGCAGGCGGGCGCGCTCGGCATGCGCCTGAAATCACACGAGAGTCTGACGGTCGCGTGCCGCTGGGCACATCGCGGCGACGAAGGCTGGGCCGTGTCGCAAGCCGTCGTCGACGGCGCACCGGCGCAGGAGCATGTGCTGCGTTTCGCGCGCGTCGACGGGCAGAGCGCGCTGCGTCTGTACGAGATTTCTTTCGTGATCGACGAGGTCACCGCCGAAGACCTGCGCGACGCGCTTGCCGACCGTTACGGCGCGCCGCGTCTGGCCACGCAACAAGCGTCGTCGTCCGGGGCGATGCCGATGTATGTCTGGGACAACGCGGTGAGTTCGATCACGTTGTGTTTTCTGCCCGGCACCCGCAACGGCACGCTCACCTATCTGCTGAAGGGTTCGGACGCATGGGTGAAATCGGTCGTGCGGCAATGGGAAGCGAGCGGTGCCGATGCGGGCTGATGTGCCGCTTCCGCTATCGCGCGTGCGACCTTTTCCGCACGAGGACCGTAAGTTCGTTTTTAACCTGGCCGATCCGGCCAAGGAGCGCGCATGACTGCGCTACGTGTCACTGTCGCGCTAGGCGCGGCGGCCTGCCTCGCGGCTTGCGCGGGCAGCAACCAGAACTCGATCGTCGAGACGCCGATGTCGCCGCCGCTTGCGTCGACGCCGCTGAACGTCAATACGCAGGGCGCGATCTATCAGGCCGGCACGCCGCTGCTGCTTTACGAAACACCGCGCGCGCAGCATATCGGCGACGTGCTGACGATCCGCCTCGCGGAGTCGTATAGCGACAGCAATAGCTCGACCGCGGCGGCGAACCGTTCGAGCAGCATTACCGCGGACGCCGCCGATCATTCGACCAACGCGGCCGCGCGGCTCGCGAGGCTCTTCAACATCGGCTCGGCCAGCACCGAGTACAAAGGGCAGAGCAGTCTCACCGATGTCAGCGGCATGACCGGCACGTTGGCGGTCACCGTGATCGGCACGATGTCGACCGGCAATCTGGTCGTATCGGGCGAGAAGGTGATCGCGATGAGCGGCAACCGCGACCGCCTGCGCCTGTCCGGTATCGTCAATCCTAAGGATATCGAAGCAGGAAATTACGTCGCTTCGAGCAAGGTCGCGAACGCTCGCATCGAGCAGGCCGGCGTGGGGATGGTGTCCGACGCGACGACGATGGGCTGGCTGCAGCGAATGTTCCTGAGCGTGCTGACTTTCTAGAATCGGCGTGTCGGCGCCTGGAGTGCGAGGCGCAGCTGGTTTTACGCGCTAGGCGAGCGGCGGCGCGCTGCGCTCCGCCGCACCGATTTCGCCGTCCGGCACGAACACATAGCCACGTCCCCACACGGTTTGCACGTAGCGCGGCTCGGACGGATCGACTTCGATGAGCCGCCGCAAACGCCAGATCGACACATCCAGGCTGCGATTGCGATGCACCTCGCTATTGCCGTGCAGTTTCTCAAGCAACTGCGCGCGCGTCAGCACGGTCATCGCGTGGGTGACGAACACCTTGAGCATCGCGAATTCGCTGGAACGCAGCGTGATGCGTTCGCCGTCACGGCGCAATTCGCGCGCCGGGAAATTCACCTCGAAGCGGCCGAAGCGATACGGCGCGCGATGCTCCGGCGCGCTCGGTGCAATCGCGCCACGGCGGCGTAGCACCGTACGAATTCGTGCGACCAGCTCGCTCGGTTCGAACGGCTTGCCGAGGTAATCGTCGGCGCCGAGTTCGAGGCCGATCACGCGGTCGATCGGGTCGGCGCGCGCGGTCAGCATAATCACGGGAATATCGTCGCCGGCGACGCGCAATGCGCGCAGCGCACTGATGCCGTCGAGCTCCGGCATCATGATGTCGAGCACGACCAGCGCGGGACGCTCGTCCTGCAATTGACGCTGCAACGCCATACCGTGTTCGAGCACGGCGACCCTGAAACCGCGCCCTTGCAGATATTGGCTGACGAGCTCGCGTACGATGGGGTCGTCGTCGACGACCAGAATGGATTGGTTCATCCAGGTCATCTTAGTGATCCGCGCGAGCGCCGCAAAGCGCGTAACGCTTTCGAATCCTTTCCCGCGTAAGAGAAAGCAAGCGGCCTGCTCAGTTGGCTTGGGAAGTTTGAATGGTCTGCATCGGCTGCGGACCGAGGGCAGTCTGATCGACCACCATCCGGTCGATCAAACCGTTGAGCTTGGTCGACGCGCTGGAGAAGCGATCGGCGTTGAGGCCGCCGGTCTGGTAACGCGCGGTGACCAGAATACGGCCGTGCTGGAGCAGCGTCAGAACGATGATCGACAGGTACTGAATCGATTCGTCGCTGAACGAGCGGCGGCCGTAATCGATCGCGGCGTTATAGACGAGCCGCGCCTCGCAACCGGCCGGCGAAGTGCCCGGATTGTAGACGTCGGAACGAATACCGCGCCGCTCGAGCGCATATTGCAGCGCCGGTACAAAATCGCCGACCGACACCGCCTGATTCACTTCGATGCAGATGTCGTGCACGGCGGCGGGCCGGCCGTTGACAAAGGTCGGCGACGAATAGTTTGCTGCGATCGCGTAGCCCGCCTGAATCACCGAACCGGTGGCGTCGGCCGCCGAGATCAGCGTCCAGGCGCAGCCGTTCAGGCCGAGCGCCATGATGGCGGATGCGGCAAGCCGGGCGCCGGGCCGCCGCAACATGACCCACCCAGCCAGTGTGGCTCGCGTTAAAGCGACAGCGCGCAAGCTCGGCGTGAAGGTCATGGTGCGCGGTGCCTCGCGACCGCGAAGAGGGCGATGGACAACGGCGATCGAGTTCACGCTCAGCGCGTGACGCGCAGGCGCAATTCGTTTTGTCCTTGCACGCTTGCCGTGACGTTGACGCGCCGCTCGGCGGTGGTCACGATGAAATGCTGTCGCGTCGGCGTGTTGACGTCGTGCACGACGTTCGGAAAGCATGCGGCGATATCGGCGCCGAATTCTTCGAGCGGATCGTTGACGACGCCGTCCGCTTGCCAATGTGCGCGCCAATGGCAATCGTACGAGTGGCTGTTCGCGCGGCAATCGTCCGCGTCCGGCAACCCCGGCAGTTGCGCGGCGGGTTGTGCGCGCAGTTGCTTGAAGTCGGGTGCTTCGACGATGTGTTTGAGCGCGGGGCAAACGTCTGCCGGCTCGTTGGGCTGGGTGGCTTGCGCAGCGTGTGCGGTGCCCGAGAGCAGCCATGCTGCGCCGAGAGCGAGCGCGAGGCGCTGGGTCAAAGGACGGGAGCGGCGATCGAATGACATGTGCGAAGAGTCCGGTAGCAGTGAATGGCGTGGCGGGCCGAACGTGGTATGGCCCGCACGACAATCGTCGCCGCTACACTGCGTTTTCAAAGCGGGGAACAGCTTGCCCGCTTCGCAAATGCTTTCTAACTCTTCTCGCGTGTTTCCGGATCTTGCGGCGTGTCGCTCAGCCGGGCGTGAGACCGCCGTCGACGTGGATCACCTGGCCGGTGATGTGACGGGCGAGCGCCGCACCGATGCTGGAGCCGGCTCCGGTGATCAGCACGACGCGCTCGAGTTCAGCGCCGCTCAAGCAGCGACCGGTTCGTCCGAGCGTTCGACATCGAGCGTTTCCGCGTGGAACGCCGCTAGCGATTCGCGATGTGCGACGCTGACGATCGCCGCCTTCGGCAGCCGTTCGGTGAACAGGTGGTACAGACGCGCTTCGTTTTCTGCATCGAGCGCGCTGGTCGCTTCGTCGAGGAACAGGTAGTCGGGCTTGTGCAGCAATACCCGGGCGCCGGCGAGGCGTTGTTGTTCGCCCGGCGAGAGAATCCGCGTCCAGTGTCCCGATTCCTGCAGCCGGTCCGCATACTCCGACAGACGACAGACGCGCAGCGCTTCGCGGCATTCGTCGTCGGTATAGGTATTGGCGGGGGACGGGTAGGTGAGCGCCGCTTTCAGCGTGCCGATCGGCATGTAGCTGACCTGCGGGATGAACATCATGCGCGCGTTGACCGGCGCGTCGATCGAGCCGTCGCCGAATGGCCAGAGCCCGGCGAGCGCACGCATCAGCGTGCTCTTGCCCGAGCCGGACGGACCGCGCACCAGCCAGCGCGAGCCCGGCTGGATCGCGATATCGCGGATGCGCGACAGCGGGTTGCCATTCGGCAGCGCGAGCTTGAGGCCGTCGGTGGAAAGCTTGTCGTCGTCGACGAAATGCAGGTTGATGCCGCCATGCGCGGTCGCCGGCGACACCGATTCCTTCAGACGCGGCGCATGCACGACGCGCTTGAATTCACGCAACCGGTTCACGGTAGCGCGCCATTCCACCAAGCTTGTGTAACTGTTGATGAACCACGAAAACGAATCGCTGACGGTGCCGAACGCGCTCGAGATCTGCATCAGCACGCCGAACGTAAAGGCGCCCGCGAAGTAGCGCGGCGCGGCGACCACCAGCGGAAAGATGATCGCGATCTGACCATAGAAAGCCGACACGAAGGTGAGCCGCTTGGTGTACTTCATCACCTGCCACCAGTTATCGCGGATGCGGCCGAACAGCGTGTGCGTGTTCGTTTTCTCGGTTTCCATGCCGTTGTAGAAGGCGATCTGCTCGGCGTTTTCACGCAGACGGATCAGGCCGAAACGGAAATCCGCCTCGACTTTCTGTGCCTGGTAATTGACCGACACGAGCGGATGGCCGACCTTCTGGATGACCAGCGAACCGGCCACCGCATAGAGCGCCGCGGCCCACACCATGTAGCCGGGAATCTGCACCGGCATGCCGCCGAGCGAGACCGTCAGCGCGCCGGCGAGCGACCACAGGATCGTCATGAACGACACCAGCGTGACGACCGTCGACAGCAGGTCGAGCGTCAGCGACAGCGTGGTGGTGGCGAACGATTGCAGGTCGTCGCTGATCCGCTGGTCGGGGTTGTCGGCGAGCCGGTCGCGTTCGATCCGGTAGAAGGCGCTGTCATGCAGCCATTCGTTCAGGTAACGCGTGGTCAGCCACTGACGCCAGCGGAAGCCGAGCATCTGCCGCAGATAGCGGCCGTACACCGCGAGGACGATGAAGGCAAACGCGAGTCCCGAGAACACCATCAACAGGTGCGGGAAATCGTGCACGTTCTTGGTTTGCAGCGCGTTGTAGAAGTCGGCGCTCCAGCGGTTCAGGCGCACGTTGATCCACACGACGAGCAGATTCATCACGATGATCGCGACGAGCAAGCCCCACGCCGTCTTTCGTTCTTCGGAGACCCAGTAAGGTTTAATCAGGCTCCAGGCGGAGACTTTGTCGTCCGGCTGCAGCGCGGGGCTGGCAGAGGTATTCGGTGTCATGAGCATCCTGATGTAGTGCTGGCCCATCAAGGGCTGACCCATTGGGGGCCGCCCCACGGCGGGTTTGCGGTGCATGCCCGGGTGTCGTGCTCGACGAACGCGCGCCCGAGCGAGCGTCCGATTCTGGCGCGACCCCCTTAAGCGAAAATTAATTTCCACCTGCGGGACTCGCCCCGATGCCGCCGTCGCGCGGGCAGCGGAGCATGCCGCCGAGGCAAGGCTCCTGCGGCATCCGGTCTCGGCATTGTGCCAGAGCGGCGCGCGGCCATATTGATGAATCGAAAGAGGTGCCGGATCAACAACTGTAGGCGCCCGCGCGAGCCGCTGGTTTGCGGGCATCGCGCCTTTTATGGTCTAATGACCTTCGACGAAACAGGGGTGCTTCGCACGCCGGCAGCGTGGATGTCCACGCAGCGGCAGCGAGGCTGAGAGAGACCCTTTGCACCCGATCCGGGTAATACCGGCGCGGGAAGTTTCCGGAAGCAGCCAATCTTCCATTCCCCGCCGGGCGTCCGTCATTTTGACGCGCGTGTTGCCCGGCCGGCCTTACCCGCCGGTTTCGTCCTGGGTACGTGCGCTTGTTGCCGTACGGAAAGGACTCGATGACCGCCTATTCTTCAGACATGAGTTTTGCTCTTCGCCACGCTGCTGTCGGCGTGCCGCGCTGCTTTAGCGTTGCCTGCCGTTGCGGTGATCGGGAGTGCGCACGATGAACCGTCCTGCTCAACCCGATTTCGCGGTGCTCGGCGGCGGCCTGTGCGGACGCCTCGTCGCGTGGCGGCTTGCCGGGCAAGGGTATCGCGTGGCGCTCTACGAGCGTGGCGACGCCGCCGGTTCGCAAGCTGCCGCGTGGGTCGCCGCGGCGATGCTGGCGCCGCTTGCCGAGGCCGCCAGCGCCGAGTTGCTGATTACGCGGCTGGGCGCGAGCTCGCTCGAAAGCTGGCCGCGTGTGCTGGCCGAATTGCCCGAACCGGTGTTTTTCCAGCGCAACGGCACGCTGGTCGTATGGCATCACGCCGACCGCACCGAAGCGCCGCTGTTCGAACGCCGGGTGCGCTCGAACGCGCCTGCCGAACTGCTCGACGGCGGCTTCGTGACGCTCGCCGGTGCGCAGGTCGGCACCGCCGAACCCGCGTTGGCGGGCCGCTTCAATCAGGGCTGGCTGCTGCCGCTCGAAGGGCAACTGGATAACCGCCAGGTATTGTCCGCGCTGGCCGCGGGCCTTGCCGAGCGCGGCGTCGAAACGCATTGGAACACGGCTGTCGACGATCATGCGTTGCCGCCCGCGCGCATCACGATCGATTGCCGCGGTCTCGGCGCGAAGGCGGTTCTGCCCACATTGCGCGGCATTCGCGGCGAAGTCGCACGCGTGCATGCGCCCGGTATCAACCTGACGCGGCCGGTGCGCCTGTTGCATCCGCGCTATCCGCTCTATATCGCGCCGAAGCAGGACGATCTCTACGTGATCGGCGCGACCGAGGTGGAAGGCGAGGACATGTCGCCAGTCAGCGTGCGCTCGGCGCTCGAACTACTGAGCGCGGCATTTTCCGTGCATCCCGGTTTTGGCGAGGCTCGCATCCTCGAACTGAATTCGCAGTGCCGCCCGACTTTGCCGGACCACCGTCCGGCGTTGCTGTGGGACGGCGCGCAGACCTTGCGCGTGAATGGCCTGTACCGGCACGGCTACATGATCGTGCCCGAAGTCGCCGACGAAGCCGTGCGCTTCGCCGCGGCGCTGTTCGACGGCCGCATCGGCGATGCCGATGCATTTGCGGACTGGCAACGCGACGCGCGTTGGAGCGAGCTGTTTCAACTGGATTCCGCGCGGGAGCCGGCATGAGCGCTGCGGTTTTCAATGCACGCATTGCACGCTGCGCCGCCATCGCCATCGATTGAACCGTATTCAAACACCATGGACATTCATATCAACCAGAAGCCGTTGTCGCTGCCCGAAGGCGCGACAGTCGCCGATGCGCTCGCCGCGTTCGGCGCGCGTGCGCCGTTCGCGGTCGCGCTGAACGGCGATTTCGTCGCGCGCACCCAGCATGCGGCGCGCGCGCTGCAACCGGGCGACAAGCTCGATGTCGTGCAACCCGTGGCCGGCGGCTGAGCTTCGTCGAGGCCTGCCTGAACCGCCACGCATTGCCGGAGACAAGGATGATGCAAATGACTTCCCCCCAACCCGCGGACGCGCTCACGCTCTACGGCGAAACCTTCGCCAGCCGCGTGCTGCTGGGCACCTCGCGCTATCCGTCGCTGCAATCGCTGTCCGATTCGATCGACGCCGCGCGGCCCGGCATGGTCACCGTCGCGCTGCGCCGGCAGATGAACGAAGGCGGCGCCGAAGCCGGCTTCTTCGATCTGCTCAAGCGCCACGGCGTGCCGCTGCTACCGAACACCGCCGGCTGCCTGACCGTCGGCGAAGCGGTGACGACCGCGCACATGGCGCGTGAGATTTTCGAAACCGAGTGGATCAAGCTCGAACTGATCGGCGACGACTACACGCTGCAGCCCGATCCGGTCGGCCTGATCGAAGCGGCCGCGCAGTTGATCAAGGACGGCTTCAAAGTCCTGCCGTATTGCACCGAAGATCTGGTGATCGGCCGCCGTCTGCTGGATGCGGGCTGCGAAGCGCTGATGCCGTGGGGTGCGCCGATCGGCACCGGCAAGGGCGTGATCAATCCGTACGGCCTGCGTGTGTTGCGCGAACGGCTGCCCGACGTGCCGCTGATCGTCGATGCAGGCCTCGGCGTGCCGTCGCATGCGGCGCAAGTGATGGAGTGGGGCTTCGATGGCGTGCTGCTGAACACCGCCGTATCGCAGGCGACGCATCCCGACGCTATGGCGCGCGCGTTCGCGTTGGGCGTCGAGGCGGGCCGCCAGGCCTTTCTGGCGGGACCGATGGCAGAGCGCGAAAGCGCGCATGCGAGCACGCCGGTGGTCGGCATGCCGTTCTGGCATCAAGACGGGAGCGCTGCATGACGCAGACTTTGCCTTTAAAGGATCGCGAGCTCTTCTGGCCGCCCGCCGACGAACTCACCGAAGCCGCCGAGCGCATCCGTGCCCGTCTGGGCGACTGGCCGCCGACGCACGCGCCGTGGCGCATCTGCCTGACCGCGCCGGACGCGCCGAACGGCGGTGACCTGCTTATCGTCGCCGACGCGCAGCAGCATGGCGAGCAGGTGGCGCGCTGGCTGGTACAGGGCGCGGGCGTGATCGAAGCCGCGGAGAACCGCGCGGCGCTGCATCTGGGCGGCGAGAAATACCGTCTGGAGGGCCATCTGGCGGAGGACTGGATCGCCGCGCTGGCCGCGTTTCTGGACTGCGGTTTCGATCCGCACGACGCGCTGGTACTGGCGCTGGCGTGGCGCGACGGCGACGAAACCCGTGCGGACGACGCATTTCCGGCCGACCTCGGGCGTTTCCCGCGTATCGCCGGTTTGCCGGACGCGCCGGCGCAAGCGTTCGCACGTTGCCCGGACCGGTTGGGCCTGTATCCGGTGCTGCCGACCGCGGAATGGCTCGAGCGCGTGGTGGGCTTCGGTGTGAAAACCGTTCAGTTGCGCCGCAAATCGGCCGAACCCGCCGATGAACTGAAGCGCGAAATCGCCCGCTGCGTCGCCGCCGGCCGTGAGCACGACGCCCAGGTTTTCATCAACGATCACTGGCGAGCCGCGCTGGCTGCGGGCGCATACGGCGTCCATCTCGGCCAGGAAGATGTCCATACCGCCGACTTGCCGGCGCTTGCCGCGGCGGGTGTCAGGCTCGGTTTGTCGACTCACGGTTTCTACGAGATTCTGACAGCGCTGCATTTCCGGCCAAGCTATATTGCATTGGGCGCGGTGTTCCCCACCACCACCAAAGTCATGCCCACTGCGCCACAGGGCCTGAGGCGCCTCGCGCGGTACGTGCGGCTGCTCGACGGCGTCGTGCCGCTCGTGGCGATCGGCGGAATCGATCTGCAGGTGTTGCCGGACGTGCTGGCGACCGGCGTGGGTTGCGCAGCGGTGGTGCGGGCGGTGACGGAAGCGGCCGATCCGGCTGCCGCCGTTTCTGCATTGCAACAAGCGTTTACGCAATAATCGTCAACTTGAGTAAAGGGACAGGGCACCTCACGGCAACTTTCGCATGATGGCCCTATAATTCGGCCTTCCGTGTAAAAGGACTGTCAGTTTCGTGTCTTCCTCCCCCGAGACCTTACTCGAGTTGCGCGACGTCGACTTCGGTTATGGCGACCGGCTCGTCCTGTCGAACCTGAATCTGCGCTTCAAGCGCGGCCAGGTCGTCGCGGTCATGGGCGGCTCGGGTTGCGGCAAAACCACGGTGCTGCGTCTGATCGGCGGTCTGGTGCGCGCACAGCGCGGCGAGATCCTGTTTCAGGAGCAGGATGTCGGCCAGCAGACGCGCGAAGGCCTCTACGCGCTGCGCCGCAAGATGGGCATGCTGTTCCAGTTCGGCGCGCTGTTCACCGATATGTCGGTGTTCGAAAACGTCGCCTTCGCGTTGCGCGAGCATACCGACCTCCCCGAAGAACTGGTCCGCGACCTCGTGTTGATGAAGCTCAACGCGGTCGGTCTGCGAGGCGCCCGCGATCTGCTGCCGTCCGAGATTTCCGGCGGCATGGCGCGGCGCGTGGCGTTGGCTCGCGCGATTGCCCTCGATCCCGACCTGATGATGTACGACGAGCCGTTCGCCGGCCTCGATCCGATCTCGCTCGGCATTACCGCGAACCTGATTCGCGCGCTGAATCAGGCACTTGGCGCAACGTCGATCCTCGTCACGCACGACGTGCCCGAATCGTTCGCGATCGCCGATTACGTGTATTTCCTCGCCAACGGCGGCGTTCACGCTGAAGGCACACCGGCCGAACTGCGCGCGTCGACCGATCCTACGGTGCGTCAATTCATCGACGGCGCGCCGGACGGCCCGTTCAAATTCCACTATCCCAGCAACACGCCGCTTGCGGCGGATTTCGGCATCGGCGGGGGGCAGTCATGATCAGTACACTCGGTCGCTCGGTGCTCGACGGGCTGGGGACGGCCGGCTACGCCACGCGCTTCTTCTTCAGGCTGGTGCTCGAGTTTTTCCCCTTGCTGCGCCGTCCGCGCCTTGTCACAAAGCAGATCCACTTCGTCGGTAATTATTCGCTGGTGATCATTGCGGTGTCGGGTCTGTTTGTCGGCTTTGTGCTCGGCTTGCAGGGCTACTACACGTTGAACCGGTACGGCTCCGAACAGGCGCTCGGCTTGCTGGTCGCACTCTCGCTGGTGCGCGAACTCGGGCCGGTGGTGACGGCGCTGCTGTTCGCGGGGCGCGCCGGCACGTCGCTGACGGCCGAAATCGGCTTGATGAAAGCGGGCGAGCAGCTAACCGCGATGGAAATGATGGCGGTGGACCCGGTCAAGGTCGTGGTCGCGCCGCGCCTGTGGGCCGGCATTATTTCCATGCCGGTTCTGGCCGCGATTTTCAGCGCGGTCGGTGTGCTCGGCGGTTACGTGGTGGGCGTGCTGCTGATCGGCGTCGATGCCGGCGCGTTCTGGTCGCAGATGCAAGGCGGCGTCGATGTCTGGCGCGACGTCGGCGCCGGTGTCGTCAAGAGCGTGGTGTTCGGCTTCGCAGTGACGTTCGTGGCGCTGTTTCAGGGCTACGAAGCCAAGCCGACGCCGGAAGGCGTGTCGCGCGCCACGACCAAGACCGTCGTGTATGCGTCGCTTGCGGTGCTCGGCCTCGATTTTCTGCTGACTGCACTGATGTTCAGTTAAGACTGCGCCGCACGTTTTCCGTCGGCGGGCGCGGCACTGGCCGCGCGCGGCGGGAGTGCGGATGGCGCGGCGGATTCACTTTGGGATGACGATGAAAAAGACTGCTCTCGACTTCTGGGTCGGCCTGTTCGTGGTGTTGGGTTTCGTGGCGTTGTTGTTTCTCGCGCTCAAGGCCGGCAACATGAGTTCGTTGTCGTTTCAGGCAACGTACCCGGTCAAGCTCAAGTTCGACAATATCGGCGGACTGAAGGCGCGCGCGCCGGTGAAAAGCGCGGGCGTGACGGTTGGCCGGGTCGCGTCGATCGGCTTTGACAGCAACTCGTATCAGGCGGTCGTCACGATCGATCTCGACAAGCAATACCAGTTTCCGAAAGACAGCTCGGCGAAGATCCTGACCTCGGGTCTGCTCGGCGAGCAATACATCGGGCTCGAACCCGGCGGCGACAGCGAGATGCTCAAGGCGGGCGACACCATCTCCATGACGCAATCGGCGATCGTGCTGGAAAACCTGATCGGACAATTTCTGTACAGCAAGGCGGCAGACTCGGGTGCGTCCAAATCCGGCTCATCTGCTGCCGCACCTGCCGCGGCGCCAGCGCCGGCGGCTCCGGCACCGACCCCGCACGCCTCCGGCGCGGCTGGTCAATAAGGGAAACAAGAATGCAGACCATACGGATCAGAGGCGTGCGCGCCTTCCAGGTCGCGACACTGGCGGTGGCGGCGGCCACGCTCGCCGGCTGCACGACCGTGCAGACGCCGACCAAGGGCGACCCGCTGGAAGGCTTGAACCGCACGATCTTCACCGTCAACGACAAGCTCGACCAGTACGCGCTGAAACCGGTCGCGAAGGGCTACGTCCGGGTGACGCCGCAACCGGTGCGCGACAGCGTCACCAACTTCTTTTCGAATATCGGCGACGTCTACATCGCGGCTAACAACCTGCTGCAATTGAAGATCACCGACGGCGTCGAAGACATCATGCGGATCGTGATCAACACGGTATTCGGTGTCGGCGGCCTGTTCGACGTGGCGACGCTCGCGAAGCTGCCCAAGCATGACAACGATCTCGGTCTGACGCTTGGCCACTATGGCGTGCCGGCGGGGCCTTACCTCGTGCTGCCGCTGTTCGGGCCGAGCACGGTGCGCGACGCCGTCGGTTCGATCGGCAACTATTATGTGAACCCGTTGAGCTACATCGATCCGCCGGGTTTGAGCTGGGCGCTGTATGGCCTGAATGTGATCAACACGCGGGCGAATCTGCTTAACGCGAGCGACGTGCTGGAAGGCGCCGCGCTCGACAAGTACTCGTTCGTGCGTAACGCCTATCTGCAACGCCGTCAGTATCTGCTGTCGGACGGCAAGCAAGCGCAGGCGCTGCCGAACTATGGCGAGGAAGCGCCGCTGCCGAAGTACGAAGACGTCGAGGGCGGCGCGGCTGCGGCAGGCACGCAGGGTGCTCCGGCGAAGGCGGCGACAGCGCCGCAGGCGGCTTCAGCGGCTGGTGCGACCACAGGTGCGACCAGCAACGCGGCTGCGCCCGAAGCCGCGTCCGGCACGTCGGAAACGCCGCCGCTCGATATGAACGGCGGTCCTGAAACGACGCAGATTCCGGCCGGCCAACTGGTCCCGCCGACGCGTTTTAACTTTCCGTCATTCAAATTGCATTGATTGTGTAGCCGTAACACCTCGATACGACTCTCGCAGTTTGCGCATGGATTGCTGCTGAACTCGCGTGTTAATGTCGGCTCAAACGGTTGCACTATTTTTAAGGCAAGGCTCGATATGAAAAAATTCTTTCTGATTCCGTTCTTCGTCGCGTTGTTTTCGTTCGGAAGTGCTGGCGCATCGGCACAAACCGTCGATTCGAGTTCGCCGGATACGCTGATCAAGACCGTCACCCAGCAGGTGATCGACGCGATCCACGCCGATAAGTCGATCCAGCAAGGCGACATTACGCACATCACGCGTCTCGTCAACGAAAAGATCCTGCCGTACACGGACTTCCGCCGCACCACGCAACTGGCGATGGGCCGCAATTGGCGTACCGCCACGCCAGACCAGCAAAACGCCGTGGTCGAGCAGTTCAAGGCGCTGTTGATCCGCACGTACTCGGGCGCGCTCGCCCAGGTCCGCGACCAGCAGATTCAGTTCAAGCCATTCCGCATGAACCCGGACGACACCGACACGGTGGTGCGCTCGGTGGTGATGAACAACGGCTCGCCGATCGAACTCGACTACCGTCTGTACAAGACGCCGCAAGGCTGGCGCGTGTATGACCTCAACGTGCTCGGCGCATGGCTGATCCAGGCATATCAGCAGCAGTTCAACGAGCAGATCCAGCAAAAGGGCGTGGACGGACTGATCCAGTTCCTCACGCAGCGCAATCAGCAACTGGCTGCGGGCAAACAGTCGTGAGCGAGGTGCTGAATCCCGTCGTGAGCCGTTTCGACAGCGGCGCGACGCTGACCCACGCGAGCGCGAAAGCCGCGCTCGCGGCGGGTTTGCAGCGGATCGCAGCAGGCGCGAAGGGGGTCGATTGCGCGTCGCTCGCGCAGTTCGATTCGTCCGCGCTTGCCGTGCTGCTCGCGTGGCAGCGTGCCGCCCAGGCACGCGGCGCCGCGTTCGAGATCGTCGATCTGCCGGCTGGTCTCGCCAGTCTCGCGCAAGCCTACGGCGTCGATACCTTGCTGTGTCGACCGGAGTTAGCGCTTTAGCGCTTACTCCGGTCCCATGCAGCATGGTTGCTGCCGGCGCGACATTGACGCCTAATTGACGTGTTCGTCGCGTCACTTCCAATCCCCTGGCCGAGCAGGGGCTGTCGATTTTTGCCCTATAATCAAACGTTTTTTGGGGCATATAACCGGCCCCAATTTCGTTCCTTCCAGCACTTTTGCGCCCCCGTCAGGGCTCCTTTAGGCGCCGCGATGCCCGCGGCGCACAGTCATGTCAGCCATAGAAATTCGTAACGTCAAGAAGCGCTACAAGGACTTGCAGGCGCTCAAGGGCGTCAGCCTCACGGTGGAAGAAGGCGAGTTTTTCGGACTGCTCGGTCCGAACGGCGCGGGCAAAACAACGCTCATCAGCATCCTCGCCGGTCTCGCGCGTGCCGATGAAGGCAGCATCGCCGTGCTCGGGCACGACGTCGTCGACGATTTCCGTCTGGCGCGCCGCGCGCTCGGCGTGGTGCCGCAGGAACTCGTGTTCGATCCGTTTTTCACGGTGCGCGAAACCTTGCGCATTCAGTCCGGCTACTACGGCCTGCGCAATAACGACGCGTGGATCGACGAAATCATGGCCAATCTCGACCTCACTGACAAAGCCGACGCCAACATGCGCGCGCTGTCCGGCGGCATGAAGCGCCGCGTGCTGGTCGCGCAGGCGCTGGTGCACCGGCCGCCGGTGATCGTGCTCGACGAGCCGACCGCGGGTGTCGACGTGGAATTGCGTCAAA
This sequence comes from Paraburkholderia sp. SIMBA_030, assembly GCF_046535245.1. Lineage (NCBI taxonomy): Bacteria > Pseudomonadati > Pseudomonadota > Betaproteobacteria > Burkholderiales > Burkholderiaceae > Paraburkholderia > Paraburkholderia sp. SIMBA_030. The sequence goes on along the minus strand of NZ_JAWRXB010000027.1, from coordinate 73,343 downwards.
CCTTGTGGAAATTCATCTCGCGCCTGAATCGCGAAGGTCACACGATCGTGCTGACCACGCACTATCTGGAAGAGGCTGAATCGCTGTGCGACCGTATCGCGATGCTGCGGCGCGGCGAAGTGGTCGCGCTCGAGCGCACCAGCACGCTGCTGCAACGCTTTGCCGGCATGCAATTGTTCCTGCGCTTCGCGCAAGGCGCGCTGCCCGTCGAGCTGCGTCCGCTCGAAGTGGAAAGCGGCGCGGGCAACGGCAATGGCCGTCAGCATCTGCTGCGGCTGGCGAGCTACGACGACGTCGAGCGGATTCTCGCGCAGTGCCGCGCGGCGGGCTGCACATTGGAAGAAATCGAGGTCCGCAAAGCCGACCTCGAAGACGTGTTCGTTCAGGTGATGAACGGTCCGGAAGTGATCGAGGGGCTTGCATGAGCGGCTATAGTGGATTCGGTACGCTGTTCTACAAGGAAATCCTGCGCTTCTGGAAGGTGTCGTTCCAGACCGTGCTGGCGCCCGTCATCACCGCGCTGTTGTACCTGACGATTTTCGGCCACGCGTTACGCGATCATGTGCATGTGTATCCGGGCGTCGAATACACGAGCTTCCTGATTCCGGGCCTCGTGATGATGAGCGTGTTGCAGAATGCCTTTGCGAACAGCTCGTCGTCGCTGATCCAGTCGAAGATTACCGGCAACCTGGTGTTCGTCCTGTTGCCGCCGCTGTCGCACTATGAGATGTTCGGCGCCTATGTGCTCGCCGCCGTCGCGCGTGGTCTGGCGGTCGGCTTCGGCGTGTTCATCGTGACGATCTGGTTCGTGCCGGTCAGCTTCAGCGCGCCGTTGTACATCATTCTGTTCGCGGTGTTCGGCGCGGCGATCCTCGGCACGCTCGGATTGATCGCCGGGATCTGGGCCGAAAAGTTCGATCAGCTTGCCGCGTTTCAAAACTTTCTGATTATGCCGCTCACGTTCCTCTCTGGCGTGTTCTACTCCACTCACACGCTGCCACCGGTGTGGCGCGAAGTGTCGCGGCTCAATCCCTTTTTCTACATGATCGACGGCTTTCGCTACGGTTTCTTCGGGATGTCGGATATCGATCCGCTCGTGAGCCTCGCGATTGTTGCCGGTTTCTTCGTGGTGCTGGCCGTGGTGGCGATGCGTATGCTCGCCTCCGGCTACAAACTGCGCCACTGATCAGGAGCTTCTCTCATGTTGCCGACTCCCGAACAGGTCAAGCAATACATTGCAGCTGGGCTCGCTTGCCAGCATCTCGAAGTCGAAGGCGACGGCCAGCATTTCTTTGCGACGATCGTTTCGCCGAGCTTCGAAGGCAAGCGTCTGATCCAGCGCCATCAACTCGTGTACGCGGCGCTCGGCGACCGCATGCGCGAAGAAATCCACGCGCTCAGCATGAAAACGCTGACGCCCGCCGAATGGCAGAACGCGTAATCTGGAAATTTAGTGCGAATTACTCAAGAAGGGCGCGACGTCGGTAGCGGCGCGTCGAATACAGGCAAAGCAGGCCCGGCCGAAGTCCGGGTAGATCAGGAACTGACAGGCATGGATAAACTCGTCATTGAAGGTGGCTACCCGCTTTCGGGTGAAGTCGTCGTCTCAGGTGCGAAGAACGCGGCGTTGCCGATCCTGTGCGCGGGTCTGCTCAGCGCGCAGCCGGTGCATCTGGAAAACGTCCCCAACTTGCAGGACGTGCGCACGATGCTCAAGCTGCTCGGCCAGATGGGCGTGCGTATCGAGAGCGGCGCGGGGCGTGTGTCGCTGGATGCGTCGAAGGTCGATAACCTCGTCGCGCCGTATGAACTGGTGAAGACGATGCGTGCGTCGATCCTCGTGCTCGGCCCGCTGGTCGCGCGCTTCGGTCACGCCAGGGTGTCGCTGCCGGGTGGCTGCGCAATCGGCGCGCGTCCGGTCGATCAGCACATCAAGGGCTTGCAGGCGATGGGCGCCGAGATCACGATCGAGCACGGCTTCATCGAAGCACGCGCGACGCGCCTGAAGGGCGCGCGCATCGTGACCGACATGATCACCGTGACCGGCACGGAGAACCTGCTGATGGCGGCCGTACTGGCCGAAGGCGAAACGGTGATCGAGAACGCCGCGCGCGAGCCGGAGGTCGGCGACCTCGCGCATCTGCTGGTCTCGATGGGCGCCAGGATCGAAGGCATCGGCACGGATCGTCTGGTGATTCAAGGCGTCGACAAGCTGCATGGCGCGAAGCACACTGTGATTCCGGATCGCATTGAAGCCGGCACGTTCCTGTGCGCGGTGGCTGCCGCAGGTGGCGACGTCACGTTGCGCAAAGTGCGTCCGCTGATTCTCGAAGCCGTGACGGACAAGCTGCGCGAAGCGGGCGTGACGATCGAGGAAGGCGAGGACTGGATGCGCGTGCGCATGGATAAGCGTCCGAGCGCGGTTACCTTCCGCACTTCCGAATACCCCGCGTTCCCGACCGACATGCAAGCGCAGTTCATGGCGCTGAACACGATCGCTGACGGCACTTCGCAAGTCGTTGAAACGATCTTCGAAAACCGCTTCATGCACGTGCAGGAATTGAACCGCCTCGGCGCCAATATCACGATCGACGGCAACACCGCGCTCGTGACCGGCGTCGATCAGCTCTCGGGCGCGAAGGTGATGGCCACCGACCTGCGCGCGTCGGCGAGTCTCGTGATCGCCGCACTGCGTGCCGACGGCGAAACGCTGATCGACCGCATCTATCACCTGGACCGCGGCTACGATCGGATGGAAGCCAAGCTCACCGCCATCGGCGCGAAAGTGCGCCGCATCGCCGGGAGCCAGGCATGAGTTCGATGCCGCAAACGTCGTCGTCGCCGGCGGTGCGCGCGCCGCTCACGCTGGCTTTGTCGAAAGGGCGTATCTTCGAAGAGACGCTGCCGCTGCTCGCCGCAGCAGGCATCGAAGTGGCTGAAGACCCGGAAACGTCCCGCAAGCTGATCCTGCCGACCACCGATGCGAACCTGCGCGTGATCATCGTGCGCGCGACCGATGTGCCGACCTACGTCGAGTACGGTGCCGCCGACTTCGGCGTGGCCGGCAAAGACGTGCTGCTCGAACATGGCGGCAGCGGGCTGTATCAACCGGTCGATCTGGATATCGCGCGTTGCCGGATGTCGGTTGCGGTGGCGGTGGGCTTCGATTACGCCAGCGCGGTGCGCCAGGGCGCACGCCTGCGTGTAGCCACCAAATACGTCGAAACCGCGCGCGAGCATTTCGCCGCCAAGGGTGTTCACGTCGATCTGATCAAGCTGTACGGCTCGATGGAACTGGCGCCGCTGGTTGGCCTCGCTGACGCGATCGTCGACCTGGTCAGTTCGGGCAATACGTTGCGCGCCAACCATCTTGTCGAGGTGGAGGAGATCATGCAGATTTCGTCGCGCCTCGTGGTGAACCAGGCGGCGCTGAAGCTCAAGCGCGCCGCGCTGCGGCCGATCCTCGACGCGTTCGAACGCGCGTCGAAGCCTGGTGCTGCGGCGGCCTGAGTCGTTCGACCCCGCTGTAAAGCGCGCCTTACCGAAACGGATACCCGTATGTCTATCAAGATTCGCAAACTCGATTCCACGGCTGCCGACTTCCAGAAGTCGCTGCACGCGGTGCTCGCGTTCGAGGCGAGCGAGGACGAAGCAATCGAGCGCTCGGTCGCGCAGATTCTGAATGACGTGAAGGCGCGCGGCGATGCCGCGGTGCTCGAGTACACGAACCGCTTCGACCGCGTCGATGCGACGAGTGTCGAGGCGCTCGAGTTGCCGATGGCGGAACTCGATGCGGCGCTCGAAGGCCTCGAGCCGAAGCGTCGCGCTGCGCTCGAAGCGGCGGCTGCGCGCGTGCGCGGCTACCACGAGAAGCAGAAGATCGAGTGCGGCAGCCACAGCTGGCAGTACACGGAAGCCGACGGCACCGTGCTCGGCCAGAAGATCACGCCGCTGGATCGCGCGGGTATTTACGTGCCGGGCGGCAAGGCGGCGTACCCGTCGTCGGTGCTGATGAACGCGATTCCGGCGCGGGTGGCCGGCGTGCGCGAGATCATCATGGTCGTGCCGACGCCGGATGGGGTGAAGAATCCGCTGGTGCTGGCGGCTGCCTTGCTGGGCGGCGTGGATCGCGTGTTCACGATCGGCGGCGCGCAGGCCGTGGGCGCGTTGGCGTACGGCACGCAAACCGTGCCGCCCGTCGACAAGATCTGCGGCCCGGGCAACGCGTACGTCGCATCGGCCAAGCGCCGCGTGTTCGGCACGGTCGGCATCGACATGATCGCCGGGCCGTCGGAAATTCTCGTGCTGTGCGACGGCACCACCGATCCGCGCTGGGTCGCGATGGACCTGTTCTCGCAAGCCGAGCACGACGAACTCGCGCAATCCATTCTGCTGTGCCCGGACGACGCGTTCATCGGCCGTGTTCAGGACGCGATCGACGAACTGCTGCCGACCATGCCGCGTCGGGATGTGATCGGCGCATCGCTCGAAGGCCGCGGCGCGCTGATCAAGGTGCGCGACATGGCCGAAGCCTGCGCGATCGCCAACGATATCGCGCCGGAGCACCTCGAAATCTCCGCGCTGGAGCCGCATCAATGGGGCAAGCTGATCCGCCACGCCGGCGCGATCTTCCTCGGCCGCTACACCAGCGAAAGCCTCGGAGACTACTGCGCGGGGCCGAATCACGTGCTGCCTACGTCTCGTACCGCACGGTTTTCGTCGCCGTTGGGCGTCTATGATTTCTTCAAGCGCTCGAGCGTGATCGAAGTCAGTGCGGAAGGCGCACAGACGCTCGGTGAGATCGCCGCCGAACTCGCCTACGGCGAAGGCTTGCAGGCGCATGCCCGCAGCGCCGAATACCGGATGCGTCAGAACGGCTAAAAGAACGGCTAAAAGAACGGGTAAAAGAACGGCTGCACGAGTCCGGATGCGGAGAACCTGACGATGGCGCAGGCGGGCGTCGAACCGATGCCCGCAAACTCCACCGACGGATTTCGCGCGGTTTCCCGTTAAATAACGACAATACAGACCAACCTGGAGCCCGGCCTACCGCCGATGCCAGGCCGGATTCTCCCTTGCGGCCCGGTCCGCTGACTTATGACGACACCTCAAGACATCATCCGCCGCGACGTGCTCGCGATGACGAGCTATCCGGTTCCGGACGCGACGGGCTACATCAAGCTCGACGCGATGGAAAATCCGTTTCCGCTGCCGCCGGTGCTGGCCGCGCATCTTGGCGAGCATCTGGCCGGTGTCGCGCTGAACCGTTATCCGGCACCGCGTCCGGAAGCGCTGATCGAGAAGATCAAGCGCGTGATGGGCGTGCCGGCCGGCTGCGACGTGCTGCTCGGCAACGGCTCGGATGAAATCATCAGCATGGTGTCGATCGCATGCGCCAAGCCGGGCGCCAAGGTGCTCGCGCCGATGCCGGGTTTCGTGATGTACCAGATGTCGGCGAAGCTGGCGAATCTGGCGTTCGTCGGCGTGCCGCTGAAGGCCGACTTCACGCTCGACACCGAAGCCATGCTGGCCGCGATCGCCGAGCATGAGCCGGCCGTCGTTTACCTGGCGTATCCGAACAACCCGACCGGCACGCTCTACGACGACGCCGACATGGAGCGCATCATCGCCGCGGCGAACCGGAGCCTCGTGGTGATCGACGAGGCTTATCAGCCGTTCGCGCAGCAAAGCTGGCTGCCGCGCGCCGATGCGTTCGACAACGTCGTCGTGATGCGCACGGTGTCCAAGCTCGGTCTGGCCGGGATCCGCCTCGGTTATCTGGTGGGCAAGCCCGCGTGGTTGACCGAATTCGACAAAGTGCGGCCGCCGTACAACACTAACGTGCTGACCCAGGCCACCGCCGATTTCCTGCTCGACCACGTCGACGTGCTCGACACCCAGGCCGCGCAACTGCGCGAAGAACGCAAGAAACTGGCGCAAACCGTGGCCCAATTGCCGGGCGCCGAAGTGTTCCCGAGCGCCGGCAACTTCCTGCTGGTGCGGGTGCCCGATGCATCCGTTATGTTCGAAACGCTGCTGGCGGCACGGGTTCTGATCAAAAACGTGAGTAAAATGCATCCATTGCTGGCTAATTGTGTGCGTTTGACCGTCGGTTCCCCTGAGGAAAATGCCCAACTGGTCGCCGCACTGAAACTCGTGCTGCATTGAATGGCGTTAAATAGCCGCGTCGGCGCTTGTGCATAGCGCGCGCGGCCAGCCGTTTTCCCCTCCCACACTACTATCGCTTTCTAGCTCGATTCGAGGAATTACCATGCGCCTTGCGGAAGTCGTTCGCAATACCAGCGAAACGCAGATCCGTGTGAAGATCAATCTGGACGGCACCGGTCAGCAGAAACTGGCCACCGGCGTGCCGTTCCTCGATCACATGCTCGACCAGATCGCGCGGCATGGGTTGTTCGATCTCGACATCGAAGCGCATGGCGACCTGCATATCGACGACCACCACACGGTCGAAGACACCGGCATCACGCTCGGCCAGGCGGTCGCGAAGGCCATTGGCGATCGCAAGGGCATCCGCCGCTACGGTCATTCTTACGTGCCGCTCGACGAAGCGCTGTCGCGCGTCGTGATCGACTTTTCCGGTCGTCCCGGGCTCGAATTCCATGTGCCGTTCACCCGCGCGCGCATCGGCACGTTCGACGTCGATCTGTCCATCGAATTTTTCCGCGGTTTCGTGAATCACGCCGGCGTGACGCTGCATATCGACAACCTGCGCGGCCTGAACGCCCATCACCAGATGGAAACCGTGTTCAAGGCGTTCGGACGTGCGTTGCGCATGGCCGTCGAACTGGACGAACGCGCGGCGGGGCAGATTCCGTCGACCAAGGGCAGCCTTTAAACGACTCACTGACCAGGACCGGCTGCGCTCGCGTGCGCCCGGTAGGCGATGGACATTCTGAAGTCGTTTATTTCGCTGTTGGCGCTGATCAATCCGGTCGGCGCCATCCCGTTCTTCATGAGCCTGACGGCCCATCAGGGCGACGCCGAGCGGCGCAGAACCATCCGCATCGCGGCGATTTCGGTGTTTTGCGTGATTGCGGTGACCACGCTGCTCGGGCAGCAGATCATCAGCTTCTTCGGCATTTCGGTCGGCTCGCTCGAAGTGGGCGGCGGGATCATCATGCTGTTGATGGCGGTCAACATGCTGAACGCGCAGATCGGCAACAGCCGTTCCACGCCGGAAGAGCGCGACGAAGCCGAGCAGAAGGACAACATCGCGGTTGTGCCGCTGGCGATTCCGCTGCTGACCGGCCCGGGTGCGATCAGTACGACGATCATCTACGCGGCGGGCTCGGCGCACTGGTACGACCGGCTCAGCCTGATCGCAATCGGTGCGGCGCTGGCGGCGATCTGCTTTTTTTCGCTGCGCCTCGCCGAACCGATTGCCCGCTGGGTGGGTCGCACGGGTATCAATATCGGCACGCGGCTCATGGGTTTGATGTTATCGGCGCTGGCGGTGGAATTCATCGTCGATGGATTGAAGGCATTGCTGCCTAACTTGAAATGAAAACTTCGATAGCGATTGTGGATTACGGAATGGGCAACCTGCGTTCGGTTGCTCAGGCGCTGCGCAAAGCCGCGCCGGAGGCGGACGTGGCGATCGTCGATCAGCCGGAGGCGATTCGCTCGGCCGACCGCGTGGTGTTGCCCGGCCAGGGCGCGATGCCGGACTGCATGCGCTGTCTCGGCGAGTCCGGCCTGCAGGAGGCGGTGATCGAGGCGTCGCGCACGAAGCCGCTGATGGGCGTGTGCGTCGGCGAGCAGATGCTGTTCGACTGGAGTGCCGAGGGCGGCACGCCCGGCCTCGGTCTGCTGCCCGGCAAGGTGCTGCGTTTCGACCTCGAAGGCCAGGTGCAGGACGACGGTTCGCGCTTCAAGGTCCCGCAGATGGGCTGGAACCGCGTGCGTCAGGCGCAGCCGCATCCGCTGTGGGACGGCGTCGCGGATAACGCGTTCTTCTATTTCGTGCACAGCTATTACGTCGTGCCGGAGAATGCGGCCCATACCGCGGGCGAAACGGTGTACGGCGTGCCCTTTACCTCGGCGGTGGCGCGGGATAACATCTTCGCGACCCAATTTCATCCGGAAAAGAGCGCCGAAGCGGGCCTGCGCGTGTATCGCAACTTCGTGCACTGGAACCCGTGAGCGCCTTTCTTCTTCCTGTTGCCGTGCGCTGTTGCGCCACAAGCGTGGCGGCTGCCGCGCGCTACAACCGCAGCATGACGATTTCCCAGCTCCATCGCGCCCAGCAAGGATGCCGAAAGAGTTGTACTAAACTAGCGGAACGGCGTTGCGGTGAGCTGGCTCACCAGCCGCTGCCGCCGACCTTCAACCACCTCCCGGACAACACCCGATTGCTATGCTGCTGATTCCCGCCATCGACCTGAAAGATGGTCAGTGTGTACGCCTCAAACAAGGCGATATGGACCAGGCGACGATATTTTCCGAGGAACCGGCGGCGATGGCCCGGCATTGGGTCGACCGCGGCGCCCGGCGTCTGCATCTCGTCGACCTGAATGGCGCATTCGCCGGCAAGCCGAAGAATGAAGACGCGATTCGCGCGATCATCGACGAAGTGGGTGGCGAGATTCCCGTCCAGCTGGGCGGCGGCATCCGCGACCTGAACACGATCGAACGTTATCTGGACGACGGGTTGTCGTATGTGATCATCGGTACGGCGGCGGTAAAGAATCCGGGCTTTTTGCAGGATGCGTGCACGGCGTTCGGCGGCCATATCATCGTCGGGCTGGATGCGAAAGACGGCAAAGTCGCGACCGACGGCTGGAGCAAGCTGACCGGCCATGAAGTGGCGGATCTGGCGCGCAAATTCGAGGATTACGGCTGCGAATCGATCATCTACACCGACATCGGCCGCGATGGCATGCTGCAAGGCATCAACATCGAAGCGACGGTGCGCCTTGCGCGCGCGGTGAAGATTCCGGTGATCGCGAGCGGCGGCCTGTCGAACCTGACGGACATCGAATCGTTGTGCGAGGTCGAGGACGAAGGCATCGAAGGCGTGATCTGCGGCCGGGCAATTTACTCGGGCGATCTCGACTTCACGGCTGCGCAGACCCTCGCGGACCGGCTGCGCGAATCGGACGACGCCTGAACGGCGCAATCCGCTCAAGCGGACTTAAGCGGACGACACGGCGCGTCCCGAAGGCGCCTCATGCCGTACGTGGTCGACACATCTGCGGCGTGACGCGGCTAGCCGCGCCGGCACAGTGCCGCTCAAGAATGAGCGGCCTCATCAGCGATATTGGCAGAATTGCAAGATCATGGCTCTAGCTAAACGCATCATCCCCTGTCTCGACGTCACGGCTGGCCGTGTGGTCAAGGGCGTCAACTTCGTCGAATTGCGCGATGCGGGCGACCCGGTCGAAATTGCGCGCCGCTACGACGATCAGGGCGCCGACGAACTCACCTTCCTCGACATCACCGCCACCTCCGACCAGCGCGATCTGATCCTGCCGATCATCGAAGCGGTCGCCTCGCAGGTGTTCATTCCGCTGACGGTCGGCGGCGGCGTGCGCGCCGTCGAAGACGTGCGGCGTCTGCTGAACGCGGGCGCGGACAAGATCAGCATGAACTCGTCGGCGGTCGCGAATCCGCAACTGGTGCGCGACGCAACGGACAAATATGGCTCGCAATGCATCGTCGTCGCAATCGACGCGAAGCGCGTGTCCGCCGACGGCGAACCGCCGCGCTGGGAAGTCTTCACCCATGGCGGGCGCAAGGCGACCGGGCTGGAGGCCGTCGAATGGGCACGCAAGATGGCCGAACTCGGCGCCGGCGAAATCCTGCTGACCAGCATGGACCGCGACGGCACCAAGAGCGGTTTCGATCTTGCACTTACACGCGCGGTGTCGGACGCGGTGCCGATTCCGGTGATCGCGTCGGGCGGGGTCGGCTCGCTGCAGCATCTGGCCGACGGCATCAAGAACGGTCACGCGGACGCGGTGTTGGCCGCCAGCATCTTCCACTACGGCGAACACACCGTGGGCGAGGCCAAGCGCTTCATGGCCGATCAAGGTATTTCGGTGAGGTTGTGACGTGGTGAATTCCTCGGAAGTGGACTGGCTCGACAAGGTCAAGTGGGACGCGAACGGCCTTGTGCCGGTGATCGCGCAGGAAGCGTCGACGAACGACGTGCTGATGTTCGCGTGGATGAACCGCGAGGCATTGGCGAAAACCGTCGAAACCGGCCGCGCGGTGTATTTCTCGCGTTCGCGCCAGCGCCTGTGGTTCAAGGGCGAAGAGTCCGGCCACGTGCAGCATGTGCACGAACTGCGGCTCGATTGCGACGAAGACGTCGTGCTGCTGAAGGTCGAGCAGGTGTCGGGCATCGCCTGCCACACCGGCCGCCATTCGTGCTTTTTCCAGAAATTCGAAGGCACGGCCGACGACGGCGACTGGGTCGCCGTCGAGCCCGTGCTGAAAGACCCCGAACACATCTACAAATGACGCAATCCACGCAATCGACTCACGACACGCTGCTGCGTCTCGCTGCCATCATCGACAGCCGCAAGGGCGGCGATCCGGACGTTTCGTACGTCTCGCGCCTGTTCCACAAGGGCGACGACGCGGTTCTGAAGAAGATCGGCGAGGAAGCCACCGAAGTCGTGCTGGCCGCCAAAGACACGCGCCATGGCGGCGCGCCGAAGGCGCTGGTCGGCGAAGTGGCCGACCTGTGGTTTCATTGCCTCGTGATGCTGTCGCATTTCGATCTGAATCCGGCGGACGTGCTCGCCGAACTCGAGCGCCGCGAAGGCCTGTCGGGGCTTGAGGAAAAGGCGCTGCGCAAGAGCCGCGAACGCGAGCAGAACGGCGACTGATTGCCACATACTGTCTTGAAGTAGCGAACGCCGGCGCCCACATTGCACTGAACACATCCGACGGCATCCTCAGGAGGACCCAAGCATGGAACAGTCGCACAACAGTTACCCGCCGCCGGCGTATCGCAACGCGATCGACTCCGACCGCGAGCGCAGTCTGCGCACGCTCACCCATGTGCTGTACGCGTTGTATGCGGTCCATTGGCTGACGGGCGGGATTTCGATTCTGATCGCGGTCATCATCAACTATGTGAAGCGGCAGGATGTGGCCGGCACGCCGTATGAAGCGCACTTCGAGTGGCAGATCCGCTCGTTTTGGATGGGCCTCGCCGGCTATCTGATCGGCGCCGCGCTGGTTTTCGTCCTGATCGGCTTTCCGGTTCTGTGGGCAGTCAGCATCTGGATGTTGTACCGTATTATCAAGGGCTGGCTGTATCTGTACGATAACAAGCCGCTCGCGGATCCGCGCGGCTGGTTTTGAGTTTCGTCTGCTGGCTATTGAGCCGGAATAGAAAACCGCGGAACCGCGCCGCACGCTTCGTGCTTTAGCCATACTGCGGCCATACCGCGTCAGGAATACGATGAGTCACGACCCGAACTGCCTTTTCTGCAAGATCGCCGCCGGCGAGATTCCGTCGACCAAAGTCCACGAAGACGAAGAGTTCGTCGCCTTCCGCGACATCCGTCCGGCGGCCGAAACGCACGTGCTGGTGGTTCCGCGCAAGCACATCGCGACGTTGTCGAACTGCACCGAAAGCGATGCATCGCTGCTTGGTAGAATGCTCGTTTTGGTGGCGCGTTTGGCCGACCAGCTGGGCATCGCGTATACCGGTGGTGAAACCGGGTTTCGCACGGTAATCAATACCGGTCCTGGTGGCGGGCAAGAGGTGTATCACCTGCACGCGCATATTCTGGCGGGGCCGCGTCCGTGGCACCGAATGGGCTGACGAATGGGCGGCCGCCGGTTGAATCGTAAGAGCCAGCGGTAACGTATAGATGAAGCGCACGCGCTTCGATTCACGCCGCAAGGCATAAGAGTTTTGCCGCATCTGTAGGCGGCGTCGGGGTTAAGGAGAGTCATCATGGGTTCATTGAGTATTTGGCATTGGCTGATCGTGTTGTTGATCGTCGCTTTGGTGTTCGGCACGAAGAAGTTGCGTAATATCGGCACCGATCTGGGTGGCGCGGTGAAGGGTTTCAAGGAAGGCATGAAAGAAGCCGAAACGCCGGCTGACGCGCAACAGCAGCGCGAACTGCCGCGCAACGGCGCCGTGGATGTGGACGCGAAGGAAAAGACGCCCCGTTCCGGCGATTACCGCTAAAGCGCGGCCCAACCGCGTTACTGACGGACACTTCACCTCATGCTGGACCTCGGTCTAACCAAGATGGCGCTGATCGGCGTCGTCGCGCTGGTCGTACTCGGGCCTGAGCGCCTGCCACGCGTGGCCCGCACGGCCGGCGCGCTGTTCGGCCGCGCGCAGCGGTATATCAACGACGTCAAGGCCGAGGTCACGCGCGAAATCGAACTCGACGAATTGCGTCGCATGAAGAGCGAGTTCGAAGCGGCGGCGAGCAACGTCGAAACCACTGTTCACGACAATCTGCGCAAGCACGAAACCGAGCTGAACGATGCCTGGAATTCGGGCACGTCGGTGTCGCCGAGCATTGCCGGCGGCGCACTCGAAGGTGACGTGGGCACTTCGTCGTGGCAGACCAGCACGCCGCCGCCCGCGGGACCCAGGCGCAAGAACTGGCGCGTCAAACAGACGGCCATGCCCACCTGGTACAAGCGCGCCACGACGCGCCGCACACGCGTGCAATCGGGCGCCGCGCGCGTGGCCCGTCACACGCCGGCCACCATGCGTCGTCCGACGCGGTTCTTCTGATGACCAGAACGACAATCTCTAACCGAGGGCCGGTGTGAGCGACCCCCAGCAAACCCAGGACGAAGGCACTGAAGAGACCTTCATTTCCCATCTCGTTGAATTGCGCGACCGCATCATCCGCGCAGGCCTTGCCGTCATCGTGGTGTTTGTCGGACTCGTGTATTGGGCGCCGGACATCTTCCGGCTGCTCGCGCGGCCGTTGATGATGAATCTGCCGAAGGACGGCAAGATGATCGTCACCGACGTCACCGGTTCGTTCTTCGTGCCGATGAAGGTCACCATGCTGGTCGCCTTCGTGATCGCGTTGCCGATCGTGCTGTACCAGATCTGGGCGTTCGTCGCGCCGGGTCTCTATCAGCATGAAAAGAGGCTGGTCGGGCCGCTGGTGGGCAGCAGCTACACGCTGTTTCTGTGCGGCATGGCGTTTGCGTACTTCGTGGTGTTTCCGACCATCTTTCGCGTGATGGCGCACTACAACGCGCCGCTCGGCGCGGAGATGACCACCGATATCGACAATTACCTGAGTTTCGTGCTGACGATGTTTATTGCGTTCGGCGTGACCTTCGAGGTGCCTATCGTGGTCGTGCTGCTGGTTCGCATGAACGTGCTGACCATCAAGAAGCTCAAGGAAATTCGCCCGTATGTGATCGTCGGCGCGTTCGTGGTGTCGGCTGTGGTGACACCGCCGGACGTATTCTCGCAGCTGATTCTGGCGATTCCGCTGATCGTGCTGTATGAGGCCGGCATCATCGCGGCGCGGCTGATCGTGGGCAAGCAGCCGGCGGTGGTCGAAGACGCGAGTCCGCCGAACTGATCTGAAGCCTCACGCGCTGGCCGCGGCTTCGGCCTGCGCCGCGTTGCATCAACCGCCGTCGTCGTCCTGCTGATCGCCGCTGCTGTCCGCCGGTTGCTTCGGCGGCGGAGGGCGCTTGCCGATCGCCACGTCCAGATCCATTTCACGGCCCTTGCGCACCAGATGAACCTTCGCGGCCGTGCCAGGTTTGATCTGCGCGATCACGTTCAACAGACGCGTGGTATCGGTGATGTCCTGGCCGTTCACGCTCACCAGGATGTCGCCTGGCTTGATGCCGGCGCGGTCGGCCGGACCGTTCTTCAGCACGCCCGCGACGATCGCGCCGGACTTCTGATCCAGCCCGAACGACTCGGCGATCTCCGGGGTCACATCCTGCGGCTCGACGCCGATCCAGCCGCGCGTCACCGAGCCGGTCGTGATGATGCTCTCCAGCACGCTGCGCGCCGTCGACACGGGAATCGCGAAGCCGATGCCGAGCGAGCCGCCCGAGCGTGAATAGATCGCCGTATTGATGCCGAGCAGATTGCCGTTCACATCGACCAAAGCGCCACCCGAGTTGCCCGGGTTGATTGCCGCATCGGTCTGAATGAAATTTTCGAAGGTGTTGATGCCGAGGTGATTGCGCCCGAGCGCGCTGACGATGCCCATCGTCACCGTCTGGCCGACGCCGAACGGATTGCCGATCGCAAGCACCACGTCACCCACGCGCGTCTGGTCCATGCGGCCGAGCGTGATGGTGGGCAGACTGGTCATGTTGACCTTCAGCACGGCGAGATCGGTTTCCGGATCGATGCCGATCACCTTCGCATTGGTGGTGCGACCATCGGCCAGCGCGATTTCAATCTGATCGGCGCCGTCCACGACGTGCTGGTTCGTTAGAATGTAACCTTCCGAACTCACTATCACACCCGAGCCAAGATTGGAGGCGGGTTGTTCCTGCTGCTTGCCCTTGTTCTTGTCGCCGAAGAAGTAGCGGAACAACGGATCTTTCGCGCGGGGATCGGGCGGCAGCGAGCCGTCCTTGCTCGAGAACACATTGACGACCGCGGGCATGGCTTTCTGCGCGGCGTCCGCATACGACTCCTGTAGAGGGCCGCTGCCGATGCCTGGCGCCACTTCCCGAAGCGCGACGATCGGTTCGGCGAGTTGCTTGCCGAATTGCCCTTGACGCTGGAGCCACTGCGGTTTGAGCGTCGCAATGATGAACATCAGCGCCAACAGCACAGTCACCGCTTGGGCAAAGAACAGCCAAAAGCGTCTAAGCATCTGAAGACTAGAGGTTTATATGGATCGGATCGAACTTGAATTGTACTTGAACAAGCTCCTTGAAACCGCGCGCTTCAAGGACTATTGCCCCAATGGATTGCAGGTCGAAGGGCGCCGCCGGGTCAGCAAGCTCGCGACCGGCGTGACCGCTTCAGTGGCCTTCCTGGAGGCCGCGCTCGACTGGGGCGCCGACGCCGTGCTGGTTCATCACGGCTACTTCTGGCGCAACGAGGCGCCGCAGATCACCGGGCGCAAATACGCGCGCCTGAAACTGCTGCTTGCCAACGACCTGAACCTGTTCGCCTACCACCTGCCGCTCGACGACCACCCCGAGTTCGGCAACAACGCGCAGATCGGCGCGAAGATGGGCTGGATCAGCGACGCGCGCTTCGGCGAGAACGACCTTGGCTGGCTCGCCACGTTTCCGATGCCGATCACGCTCGCGCACTTCACCGCGCAAATCGAGCAGACGCTCGGCCGCACACCGCTCGTATTCGGCGACCCGGACCGCGAACTGCGCCGTGTCGGCTGGTGCACGGGCGCCGCGCACGGCATGTTCGACGCCGCGATCGACGCCGGCGCCGATGTCTACTTGACCGGCGAGGTGTCGGAGTCGGTGATGCACACGTCGGCGGAAAGCGGTGTCGCGTTCCTCGCGGCCGGCCATCACGCGACCGAGCGTTTCGGCGTGCAGGCGGTCGGCAAGCATCTATCCGAGTCGTTCGATATCGAACACCTGTTTATCGATATCCCTAATCCCGTTTGAATTGAAAATCCGCATTAGAGAAGAAAAAGGCATGAATAACGGAGGGGGCGCTTAAAAGGAGGAACAAAAAAGTTTGCGATCCGTACGGAGAAACCCTGAGATATCAATGGCTTCGCACGGTTTTTGGCAATCGGGCCTTGTAAATGCCGACTCCATTCGCGCAAACTAGCGGCGGTAGAAGCGACGTGAAGGAAAAATCCAACTCAGAAGTGGGGCGTGTGATGCGAGACAAGGAAGATGAACGCGTCGACGGCAGCCGCCGTACCTGGCTGATAGCGACGACCGTAGCAGGTGGCATAGGAGGCGTAGCCACTGTCGTACCCTTTGTTAGTTCGTTTGCACCATCTGAAAAGGCCAAGGCGGCAGGCGCGCCGGTCGAAGTCGATATTAGCGATCTCAAGCCTGGCGACATGAAGACCGTTGCCTGGCGCGGTAAGCCGGTGTGGATCATCAACCGCACCGACAAGATGCTCGCCGATGTCCAGAAAGCCGATAAAGAAGTAGCGGATCCCCAGACCAAAAATCCTTTTTCCATGCCGTTGCCGGAGTACTGCAACAACGAATTCCGTTCGCGGACCGATCACAAGAACCTGTTCGTCGCCGTCGCCGTGTGCACCCATCTGGGCTGTACGCCGACGCCGCGCTTCCAGGAGGGCGCGCAGCCCAATCTTCCCGACGACTGGCCAGGCGGCTTCCTGTGCCCTTGCCACGGCTCGACCTACGACATGGCCGGCCGCGTCTTCAAGAACAAACCTGCGCCGCAGAATCTGGACGTCCCGCCTTACATGTTCACGTCGGCGACCTCCCTCGTGATCGGCAAGGACGAGAAAGGAGAAGCGTAAATGGCGATCGAACACGAAGTGGAGACGACAGGGCTGGCCGGCTGGATCGACCGGCGCTTTCCGATGACGTCGACGTGGAAAAAGCACGTCTCCGAGTACTACGCACCGAAGAATTTCAACTTCTGGTACTTCTTCGGCTCACTGGCGCTGCTGGTGCTGGTGAATCAGATCGTCACCGGCATCTTCCTTACGATGAACTACAAGCCCGACGCGACGCTCGCGTTCTCGTCGGTCGAGTACATCATGCGCGAGGTGCCGTGGGGCTGGCTGATCCGCTATATGCACTCCACGGGCGCGTCGATGTTCTTCGTCGTCGTGTATCTGCACATGTTCCGCGGACTGATGTACGGCTCGTATCGCAAGCCGCGCGAACTGGTGTGGCTGTTCGGCTGCGCGATTTTCCTGAGCCTGATGGCCGAGGCGTTCTTCGGCTACCTGCTGCCGTGGGGCCAGATGTCGTTCTGGGGCGCGCAGGTGATCGTCAACCTGTTCTCGGCGATTCCATTCATCGGACCGGATCTGTCGCTGTGGATTCGTGGCGATTATGTCGTCTCGGACGTCACGCTGAACCGCTTCTTCGCGTTTCACGTGATCGCGATTCCGCTGGTGCTGATCTTGCTGGTGGTCGTGCACCTGGTGGCGCTGCATGAAGTCGGCTCAAACAATCCGGACGGCATCGAAATTAAGGGGAAGAAGGACACAAACGGCATTCCGCTCGACGGCATTCCGTTCCATCCGTACTACTCCGTGCACGACTTCATGGGCGTCTCGGTGTTTCTGATCATTTTCGCCGTGATCATCTTTTTCGCGCCGGAAATGGGTGGGTATTTCCTTGAAGCGAACAACTTCATTCCCGCCAATCCGCTGCAAACGCCGCCGGAAATTGCGCCAGTGTGGTACTTCACCGCGTTCTATGCGATGCTGCGCGCCACCACCGATCCGTTCAAGATCGTGCTGATGATCATCATCGCGCTGCTGGGCCTGCTCGCGCTGGTGCGCGCGCGCGGCAAGTGGAAGAAGCTTGGGCTTCCGGTGCTCGCGGTGCTGGTGATTCTGGCGATGGCGTTCACCGAATCGAAGTTCTGGGGCGTGGTGGTGATGGGCGGCGCGGTCATCTCGCTGTTCTTCCTGCCGTGGCTCGATCGTTCGCCGGTGAAGTCGATTCGCTATCGGCCGTTTTTTCACAAGGTGTTCTACGGGATCTTCGTGCTCGCTTTCCTGACGTTGGGCTTCCTCGGCACCAGACCGCCGTCGCCGGCTTCAACGTTGATTGCGCAGGTGTGCGCGCTGATCTACTTCGCGTTTTTCCTCGGTATGCCGTTCTGGACGCGGCTTGGCACGTTCAAGCAGCCGCCCGAACGGGTGCGGTTCAAGCCTCACTAATCGCGAGCCAGGAGAACATGAAATGAAAAAGCTGCTTTCGACGTGCGCGCTAATTGGCGCGACACTGCTCGCGGTGCTGGCAGGTCCGGCGCACGCGGACGAGAATTTTCCTCTCGACCGCGCGCCCGATAACGCGGAGAATTTCGCTTCCTTGCAGCACGGCGCGCAATTGTTTGTAAACTATTGCCTGAATTGCCACAGCGCGAACCTGATGCGCTACAACCGGCTGACCGACCTCGGCATTACGCCGAGCGCAATTCAGGCGAACCTGTTGTTCACCACGGATAAAGTCGGCAACACGATGACCGTGGCGATGCGCCCGGACGACGCGAAAGCGTGGTTCGGCGCGAGTCCGCCGGATTTGTCGGTGGAAGCGCGAGCGCGCGGCAAGGACTGGCTGTACACGTATCTGCGCAGCTTTTATCGCGACAATACGCGGCCGACCGGCTGGAACAATCTGGTGTACGAAAACGTGAGCATGCCTCATGTGCTGTGGCAGCTTCAGGGGCAACGTACCGCGAAGTTCGGCGACGAAATCGACGAAAAAACAGGCGAAACGGTGCACAAATTTGTCGGTTTCCAACAGGTCACGCCGGGGACGATGTCGCCGGTAGATTATGATTCTGCTGTGGCCGACCTTGTGTCGTACCTGTCATGGATGTCCGAACCGACGCAGAAAACCCGCAAACAGCTTGGCGTGTGGGTACTGCTGTTCCTTGGCATCCTGAGCTTTTTCGCCTGGCGATTGAACGCCGCGTACTGGAAACATATCAAATAATCACGCCGTCACCGGCGTGGGGCCGGCGCCAGGAAAAACCTGCTGAACGGTTTTTCCGCGCGCTGGCCCTTCAGCTTTTTGAGGAAACGTAAACATGATGGTTCTGTATTCCGGCACAACTTGCCCGTTCTCCCAGCGTTGCCGGCTGGTGTTGTTCGAAAAGGGCATGGACTTCGAGATCCGCGACGTCGACCTGTTTAACAAGCCGGAAGACATCGCTGTGATGAATCCGTATGGTCAGGTGCCGATTCTCGTCGAACGGGACCTGATTCTGTACGAATCGAACATCATCAACGAGTACATCGACGAGCGCTTCCCGCACCCGCAACTGATGCCGGCCGATCCGGTTCAGCGCGCCCGTGCCCGCCTGTTCCTGCTCAACTTCGAAAAGGAATTGTTCGTCCACGTCGGCACGCTCGAAAACGAAAAGGGCAAGGCCGCTGAAAAGAATCACGAAAAGGCACGCCTCGCGATCCGCGATCGCCTGACGCAGCTCGCACCGATCTTCCTGAAGAACAAGTACATGCTCGGCGAAGAGTTCTCGATGCTCGACGTGGCGATCGCGCCGCTGCTGTGGCGTCTGGATCACTACGGCATCGAGCTGTCGAAGAACGCTGCACCGCTGATGAAGTACGCCGAGCGCATTTTCAGCCGCCCGGCTTATATCGAAGCGCTGACGCCTTCGGAAAAGGTGATGCGTCGTTGAGTTTGGCTTTGGGGTGAGGGCGCCGCGCTCATGGTTTTGCGCGGGTCCGCACCGGTAAGAGGACTGTTGATGCAAGAGATTTCCACCAAGCCTTATCTGTTGCGCGCGCTGTACGAGTGGTGCACGGACAATGGCTACACGCCGCACATCGCGGTGCGGGTCGACAATCAGACGCGGGTGCCGCGTCAGTTCGTGCGCGATAACGAAATCGTGTTGAACATCAGCTTCGAGGCTACCAGTCAGTTGCAGATGGGCAACGAGTGGATCGAGTTCAGCGCGCGTTTCTCCGGCAAGTCGCACAAGATCGAAGTGCCGATCGCCAATATTCTCGCGATTTACGCGCGCGAAAACGGGCAAGGCATGGCATTCCCGGTCGAATCGGCGGGCGGCGAGGCGCTGGATTCGGGCGCCGATGCAGAGCTGGCGGACGAAACCGAGTCGCCGGCCGCGCCGAGCGGAACTGCACCGCGCGCGGTTGTTGCGTCGCCGGCTGCGGACAGCGCGTCCACTAAAGCGGATGACACGGCCGACGGACCGCAACCTGACGACGATGGGTCGAAAGGTGGCGGAAGAGCTCGCCTCAAGATCGTGAAATGAAGTAGAATTACGGCCTCATGCCGGCTTAGCTCATCAGGTAGAGCGCTTGACTTGTAATCATGAGGTGGCGGGTTCGAGTCCTGCAGCCGGCACCAGTAGTACGAAACGGGTTTCTGAAAATTTTCAGAAACCCGTTTTTTTTATTTTAAGCAGCGTTTAGGCGCGTTCAACGCGCAAGCAATAACCCGGCGCAATGCGGGGGAGTAGTTGGCTTTGATTGAGATGTGAATGTGGCTTTAACGCGCAAGCTGGCTAAGTAATAGCTGATTCAGCTGATTCGGAAAAATACTAGTTGCGGACGCAATATGTGTCCGCAACTGAATGTTGGCTTTTTTGAATCGATGCTGTAGGAGTTGTTGTAAATGCGCCAGCGCCACTCTCTCAGGTTCTATTTTGCAACGGTGTGTCCCCGTAGTTGATGCGACTATACAGAAGCTATACGGGTCTGTCTAATTTCTTGCCGGAAAGTGAATATGCATTTTGAATGAACGGACGTGTTTTTGTTCTGGTGAGTGGTGCCGATTACCCATGCAGACAGGTATTTCTATACTGCAGCGCGAATGTTTGCGCTGTACGAAATTCTCACCCGTGACTCAATCGAGACACACTCGGGTGAATCGGCAAAGCGCGCTATTCGGCCACGTGCGCGAGATGGTCGAGGGGAGGCGCTTGTATAATCGTTTCCCGGATATTTAACAAACAAGGCCGCCGTGTCCGACAAGCGTCAGCAGATTCTCGATACCGCAACGATCCTGTTCAGCAAGCATGGCTACCATGCCGTCGGCGTGGACTGGATCATTGCCGAATCGGGCGTCGCGAAAATGACCATGTACCGGCACTTCCCGTCCAAAACCGATCTGGTCATTGCGGTGTTGCGGCAGCGTCAGGAACAATGCGCGGTGTCGCTCAAGGCGTTTGTCGCCGAGGCGGATTCGCCGTTCGCCCGTCTCGAGCGTGTCTTCGAATGGCATCAAGACTGGTTCAGAAGCGCGATGTTCACCGGCTGCATGTTCGTCCACGTCGCTTCCGAATTCGCCGATAAAGGCAGCAGCATCCACGGTATTACCGTCGAGCAGAAGGCCGACCTGACGCAATTTATCGAGCAACTGGCCGCCGACATCGTGCCTGCCGAGCAGGCAAAGGCACTGGCACCGGTGATCGTGATGCTGCTCGACGGCGCCACGCTCGCGGTGCAAATCTCCGGCCGCAAAACTGCCGCAACCGATGCCTGGAGCGCCGCACGCGACTTGCTGGCCATGCATTCGACGTCCGCGGCGTAGTGCGGGGCAGGGCCGTCGGTCAGGCCACGCCGATGCAAAAACAGCCGTTTCTGCCCAGATCTCTTTCACCTTGTCGATATTAGACTTTTTGGTCTACGAGGCGCGCTTTGAAGGCGGCAAAAGCCGTGGCATCGGCATCCTCAGCGGCGTTCGCTAACGAATACCGCACCGCGAACCGAGGCGACAGAGTTACTATTCGGGCGTCAGTCGGCATCGCAAGAAAATCACTCCGGCGGGCAAAGCCCCCGACGACGCGCCGTTTCACCGCGTCACGCCCGCAAAACACATCCCACCTCATCATGATCAGCCCCGCAACCATCACCTGGCCCGAAGCCGACGGCCCCCGCACTGCGCGTTGGCGCTCCGAAGCAGCAGTGCCGCCGCCAAAGCGCGTCGTCGTCGCCGATGACCGCACGACCGCCGACTCTGCCTACCGCCTCGCGTGCGAAGGCACCGCGCTGCTCTGGAACGGCGACTTCCAGAATGCCCGCCAACTATTGCAAGCGGTCACGCGCCGTCTGGAGCGTAAGCCGCGCAAGCAGGGCGAGACGCCGCTCGATGCGTTCAACCTGCATCGTCAGGCGCAGTCGCAACGCGCCCGCACGCTCGGTATGATCCTGATCCCGCTCGATGCCGCCTACGCAATACCGCTGCGCCGCGCGCCTGAAGTGCAGCAGGCTTGCATCGAAACCTATGGACCGTCGACTGATGAGCCGTCGGTCGTGTCGCTGCGCGAATTGCTCGGACTGATCGGTGCGCACGAGTGGCGCAAGAAAGGCGTCGACATTCCCGCGCTGGGCGAGCGCATTCATCCGCACTACGGTGTGTTTTCACCGGTGCGCGGCGAATATGTGGACCTCGTCGCACGCACGCCGTTGCCGTCGCTGAACAAGGCGTTCGATATCGGCACCGGCACGGGCGTGCTGGCTGCGCTGCTCGCCAGACGCGGGGTGAAGAAAATTATCGCGACAGATCGGGATCCGCGAGCCCTCGCCTGTGCACGCGAAAACCTCACGCGTCTTGGTTACGATCAGCAGGTCGATGTCGTGGACGCGGATCTGTTCCCCGAAGGCCGCGCGCCGCTCGTGATCTGCAATCCGCCATGGGTGCCGGCACGGCCCGCGTCGCCGATCGAATACGCGGTCTACGATCCGGAAAGCCGCATGTTGCTAGGCTTCCTCAACGGCCTGGCGGAGCATCTGTCGCCAGGCGGCGAAGGCTGGCTGATCATGTCGGATTTCGCCGAGCATCTCGGTCTGCGCACGCGCGAATGGTTGCTCGCCGCGATCGAAAAGGCCGGGCTGACGGTGGTCAGCCGCGAGGACATTCGTCCGCGTCATCCGAAATCGACCGATGAGACCGATGCGCTGCACGCGGCGCGTGTGGCTGAGGTGACGTCGCTGTGGCGGCTGAAAGCGCGCTAGGCCACGGACGATGAAGCGCGACGCGCCGCTGAAAAGAAAGCGGCGTGCTAGACCGGCGCGTCGCGCGCCGCGAGATACGCTAGCGCGCCGCGTCCCGCCACAAGGCCGCTAGCGAAGCAGGCCGTCAGCAGATAGCCGCCGGTCGGCGCTTCCCAGTCGAGCATCTCGCCCGCGCAGAACGCGCCGGGCAGACGCTGGATCATCAACTGCGCGTCGAGCGCTTCGAAAGGTATCCCGCCAGCGGTGCTGATCGCTTCCTCGATTGGCCGCGTGCGGATGAGCCGTACCGGCAGCGCCTTGATTGCCTGAGCCAGTTGGTTGGTGTCAGCGAAAGCTTCCTTCGACAGAATCTCGTGCAGCAACGCGAGTTTTACGCCTCCAATACCGATTCTGCCTTGCAGATGACTCGACATTGAACGCGAGCCGCGCGGCCGCGTGACTTCGGCGACGATGCGCTCCAGCGTCAAGCCTGGCACCAGATCCAGCGTGATCGTGACGTCGCCGTCGGCGAGAATTCGCTCCCGGATTACTGCCGACAAGGCGTAAATCAGGCTCCCTTCGAGGCCTGTTTCGGTCAAAAGTATTTCACCTTGTCGATTGTGGACTTTTTTGTCTATATCCTTGACCGCTATGGCGACGGGCTTGACCGGCTCGCCTGCGAAACGCTCACGCAGATAGGGGCTCCAGTCGGCATCGAAGCCGCAGTTCGCGGGCCGTAACGGCGTCACCTGCACCTCGCGCGCGCGCATCAGCGGCACCCAGGCGGCGTCCGATCCGAGCCGTGGCCAGCTTGCGCCGCCGAGCGCGAATACGACGGCGTCGCAGCTCACGGTTTGCTCGCCTTCGGATGTTGCGAAGCGCAGGGCGTGCGGAGCGACGTTGTTGTCCTGGTCGCACCAGCCGATCCACTTGTGGCGCATATGAAAGCGCACCCCCGCTTCTCGCAATCGATGCAGCCACGCGCGCAGCATCGGCGCGGCTTTCATATCGGTCGGAAAAACCCGGCCCGAACTGCCGACAAAGGTTTCGACGCCGAGCTCGTGCAACCAGGCACGCAACGCCTCGGGGCCGAACGCATCGAGTAGCGGCGTGATCTGTGGGCGGCGCGGGCCATAACGGCCGAGAAACGGCTCGAGCGGCTCAGAGTGGGTGATGTTCATGCCGCCTTTGCCCGCCATCAGAAATTTGCGGCCAACCGACGGCATGGCGTCGTAGACGTCGACCTGCACGCCATGGCGGGTCAGCGCCTCGGCGGCCATCAGACCGGCGGGGCCGCCGCCGATCACGGCGACACGAGTGGAATCAAAGGAGGGTGACATGCGGTCCTGCAGATGAGCGGAGAGGCGGCGCGTTTGCACGATGCAATGATCGAGCGGCGCGAAGGGCGCTATTTTCACACTGCCGGCACGCCAGGGCAAACGGGCAGCTCCGCTGGCTGGCCGAAAACGTCTGAGTTCGGGCGTTTTGGCATTCGTTGAACTCGCGCGCGCTGCTATGCAATTCAGGTGCGCGAACTATACTTTTCAAAGACCTTCCATCGGACGCCGTTCGCGTCTTCCCCACGCCAAACCGGCTCAACACCTCCATGTCGCTCGACGCTGCCGTTGCGCTGCGGGTCGGTGAGATGGTTTGCGCGCGTGCTGTTGCCTAGATGACGGAGACTGTCATGACCCGCAAATATATCGACTGCCGTGAGTTTCCAAGCGAAATGAATTGCACGGTTGCGTTGTCCGCCGATACCGAGAGCGAATTGCTCGACGCGGCTGTGCAGCACGCGGTCACGGTTCACAAACACACGGACTCGCCGGAACTGCGCTCCCAGCTAAAGACGCTGTTTCATGAAGGCACGCCGCCGACGGAGGCGCCGCGCAAGTGATCTGTTCTTTCGTGAGAGTGGATGCCGGCTGACGAGAACGGGCGGCATGCGTTGCCCGCTTTCGTCGCGGCGTTGCTGGTTCAGCCGGGGTACGCCTCGTCCACTTTGAGGCCGGCGAGCTTGAAGATCACCCGCAGCGTTTGCGGTTTGATGTCGCGGCGCGAAGCGAGCGTGGTCATGACGAAGTCGAGCACCTTCGCGTATTTGAGCATTGTCAGGCATGTTTCCATGTCCACGCGGCCGTCGCGCATGACTTCGGCCAGACGCAGCATTTCGGTGGAGATATCGCGCGCCATCTCCAGTTCGAGTTGCTGCTTCTCCGACCACGCGGGCGTGGCGGTGAGCTTCGCCATCATTTCCTGAAACTTCTGCTCGACGTTTCCGTTGGGTATCGTATCCATTGCTGCCTCTTCTATTATCCGAGCGCGCTTCCGTTTGAGATCGCGGCGCGCTGCTGGTTACGTAACGTTCGGCCCGTGTTCCGGGTCCGCCATCCCCACATGCATTCGGTTCGCGTAATCGACGCGACGGCCGGCAGCCTGTTGTTATGCGTATGCCGGCTTGGGCTGTTGGTCGAGCCGGCACGCATGGTGTGTTGCGCCGCTTTGGAAACGTTCCGCGTACCGTTCGTCCAGCAGGAAGTGTTCCAGGATGCGGTGTTTTTCGTACGGCCTTCGCGGCTACTCAGGTGAGCAGGCCGCGCTTTGGGTAAACTGGCAGCAACTTTCCCTTTTTTCCGTCATCTGTCGCACGTTCGCGTTGCAATTGATGGCGGTACCCACGATGTCCAGCAAAACCCACGAAATCCGTCCGAACCAATCCGTCGAACTGCTGAAGGAACTTCATATCCTGACGCGCGACGGCAAGATGAACCAGGACAGCCGCCGCAAGCTGAAGCAGGTCTACCACCTGTTCCAGTTCATCGAGCCGCTGCTCAAAGAGCTCAAAGACAAGCAGGGCGACGTGACGCTCGTCGACCACGGCGCGGGCAAGTCATATCTAGGTTTTATCCTGTATGACCTTTTCTTCAAGGAGTTTCAGGGCGCCGCTGGTGGTGTTTCGCACATATACGGCATTGAGACGCGCGAGGATCTGGTGACCAGGTCCGAGGCACTGGCAGCACGGCTTGGCTTTACGGGGATGTCTTTTCTGAATCTGTCGGTGGCTGATTCGATCACTTCGGAGCGCTTGCCCGCAGAGATCGATATTGTGACGGCGCTGCATGCGTGTAATACCGCTACTGACGATGCGATTCGGTTTGCTTTGGAAAAGCATGCCAAATTTATTGTTGTGGTGCCGTGTTGCCAGGCTGAAGTGGCTGGGGTCTTGCGACAGAATAAGGGTAAATCACTCGGGAATGTCTTGACGGAGATCTGGCGGCATCCTTTGCATACGCGAGAGTTTGGGAGTCAAATTACTAACGTATTGCGGTGTTTGCAGCTGGAAGCTCATGGATATCAGGTGAGTGTTACCGAGCTCGTCGGGTGGGAGCACTCCATGAAGAATGAACTCATTATTGCGCAGTATAAGGATTTGCCGGGACGGCGGTCTGCTGAGCGGCTTAATGAAGTTATGGAGACGCTTGGGATTGGGGAGTTGAAGGAAAGGTTTTTTGTGTAAAGGTGATTTTCCTTGCAGGGGCGGCGCTGATGAACCAATAAGACAAAAAAAGCCAACGCCGCGGGCAAGCAACCAATCACTCGCCGCTGCGTTCCATCAACTCATTCCAGCCTGCAAGGCCGATCCTCCTGAGAGTCTCCTGATTCCGCTCGTAAATATCCTCCGCATCAGGAAAGGCCTGAACAGCTCGTTCAATACTTTCCTCGCGGAGCAAATGAAGAATCGGATACGGTGCCCGATTAGTATAATTTTCAATATCATCCGGCCCGCTGCCTTCAAACTGGTAATGAGGATGAAAACTGGCAATCTGAATTACACCTTCAAGTCGAAGCTGCTTGATCATCCGATCACAAAAAAACAAGCAATCGTTAAATTCCAGAAAATCGCCAAGCGTCTGCGGAAAAATTAACAGAGTGGTATCCACCGCATCAGGATCGGCGGCGACCAGCGCCTGAAGCTCGTTTTCGAGATCGATCAAAACCCCTTCCATATCGGCCGCCTCGCTAACGGCATAGCGAATTTGCCCCTTCACATGCACGGCCTTGGCAAAAGGGCACAAATTGAGCCCGATCACCGCTTTCGTCAGCCAATGACGGGTAGCAGCAACAACGGCATTACGAGACTCGGCAGGCAGCGGCATAAGAAAGCGGCAACGAAAGAGAAAACGTTATCTTACCGGGCCAAAGCCGGCCTGCCATGGCCCCAAAGTTCAAGCCACCGGCGCCGCACCGCATGAAGCGGCAATTAACTGCGCCGCCACCTTGGGTGCGGCAAGAATCGGCCCGCAACCCGGTCCGTAAGTCTGGCTGGCCGCATACACGCCCTCGATCATCAAACCCAGCGCATTGGCCAATGCCACGGGATTATCCGCCCCCGCAGCGGTCGTCAGCTCCGTGATCCGCGCAATCAGCCGTTCCTTGTTGCGAAACACGAACTGGCGAGCCGGATGCGACGTGTCCGGGAATTCCACTGAAACATTCACGAACGGGCAACCGCGGTAGTCATCGATCGACGCACGCGCCGCCAGGTCGTCGAAATACTGCTGGAGTTGCTTCGCCGGTTCGCCAGGATGCTTCGCAAAGCTCTTCTCCACGTACCCAAAAAACTGCTGGTCCTTGCGCTCCAGGTACGCCATCACCAGTTCGTCTTTCGACGAAAACTGGCGGTACAAGCTCATCTTGTTCACGCCGGCGCGCTCGACCACCGCGTCGACACCGACTGCTCGCACGCCCTCGCGGTAGAACAGTTCGTCCGCGGCGCGTAGCAAATGCTGCTGCGCTAGCGGCCCGGCGGTTTGCGCGCCGCGCGCGCGCCGTACACCGGCTGGCTTGGGAGTTTCGCTATCGGACATGGCGTGTCACCTGAATTGAATTGACGCCTTGACATGTTACCGATCAGTAACTAACATCGCAACACCAATTGTGACTGATTTGTCACAAGTCTTTTACCGAAGCTGTAACAATACGAAGCGGCGCAGCCTGCGGGGTACGCGTCGATTGGAGAGCCGATGAACTGGGCAGCGAGACTGATTGGCGGGCGTTTCCACTACGGCTGGTTGACCGTGGCGGTGGTGTTTCTGGTGTTGTTGGCGGCGGCCGGCACGCGCGCGACACCGAGCGTGATGATGGTTCCGCTCGAGCATCAATTTGGCTGGAGCCGTGCGACGATCTCGCTCGCGATCTCCGTGAACATCGCGCTTTACGGCCTGATGGGGCCGTTCGCGGCCGCCGCGATGCAGCGCTTCGGCGTGCGCCCGACGCTGCTCGCCGCGCTCGGCACGATGGCGGCGGGCGTGGCGCTGTCGTCGCTGATGACGCATCCGTGGCAGATGGTTCTGATCTGGGGCGTGATGGTCGGCGGCTCGACGGGTGTGGCGGCGCTGTCGCTGTCGGCCACCGTCGTGACCCGCTGGTTCACCACGCATCGCGGGCTGGTGATGGGGATTCTCACCGCCAGTTCGGCCACCGGCCAACTGGTGTTCCTGCCGATGCTCGCGGCCATCGCCGAGCATTACGGCTGGCGCCAGGTTGTGTGGGTCGTTGCCGGCGCAGCCGCGATCGTGTTGCCGCTGGTCGCATTTCTGCTGCCGGAGCGGCCGGCCGACATGAAGCTGCGTCCTTTCGGCGAACCGGCCAATGCCCCGATCACCACGACCGTCACGAAGCAGAATCCGCTGGCGATCGCCTTCGGCACGCTCGCAATGGCCAGCAAGACGCGCGATTTCTGGCTGCTGTTCTTCAGCTTCTTCATTTGCGGCGCGAGCACCAACGGCTACGTCGGCACGCATCTGATCGCGATGTGCGGCGATTACGGGATGACCGAAGTGCAGGGCGCATCGCTGCTCGCCGCGATGGGCATCTTCGATCTGTTCGGCACGACGCTGTCGGGCTGGCTTTCGGACCGCTTCAATAGCCGCGTGCTGCTGTTCTGGTATTACGGCCTGCGCGGCTTGTCGCTGATGTATCTGCCGCACGCGTTCGGCATCGACTTCTTCGGCCTGCCGGTTTTCGCCGTGTTCTATGGCCTCGACTGGATCGCCACCGTGCCGCCCACCGTCCGGCTCGCCACGGACGTCTACGGCAAGGAATCGGCTCCTGTCGTGTTCGGCTGGGTGGTCGCCGGTCACCAGCTGGGCGCAGCGTTCGCGGCGCTCGGCGCGGGCATGCTGCGTGCGAGCCTCGGCACCTACACAGTGGCGTCGATGATTTCGGGCGGCTTGTGCCTGGTCGCCGCCGTCATCGTGCTGCGCATCAACCGGCCGGCTCGGGTGCCGGAGGCGCAGGCGGTTTAAAGCCACACGTCAAAGCCAAGCGCTTGAACGCCAACGGCCCGCACGGGGCCGTTTTCCATTGCACTCTACGTAAAAACTAACTGCACGCTTGATGGAGCGCGTGCGGTAAAGCCCGGTTATGCTATGTGGCCCCGGGCAGCCGCCCGTCGATCATGAATTTCGACCGAGACAAGCGTATGGCCAACAAACCCGCTCCTACCGAAGTTGCCATTCACGAACTGATTGCGGGCCGCTGGAGCCCGCGTGCGTATTCGAGCGAGCCGGTGAGCCGCGAGCAACTGCATGCGGTTCTTGAAGCGGCGCGCTGGGCGCCGTCTTCGTATAACGCGCAACCGTGGCGTTTCCTCGTTTTTGACCGCAGCGTCGATGAAGTGGCCTTCAAGCAGGCTTTCGCCACGCTGGTGCCGTTCAACCAGGGCTGGAATGCGCCGGCGCCGGTGCTGATCGCCGTGACCACGCACACGCTTACCAGCAAGGGCGAAGTGAACCGTGCTGCGTCGTACGATGCGGGTGCGGCGGCGATGTCGTTGGTGTTGCAGGCGCACGCACTCGGTCTCGCCGCGCATCAGATGAGCGGCTTCGACCCGAAAGCGTTCCGCACGGCATTCACGCTGCCGAACGACGTCGACGTGATCGCGATCATTTCGCTCGGCCACTATGGCGACGCCGATAAGCTCGATCCGGTGTTGCGCGAGCGTGAGAAGTCGGTGCGTCAGCGTCTGCCACTCGCCGACATCGCATATGGCGGTGGCTGGAAGAAGGCGTTCTGAGCGCCGCGCAGTCGTAGCCGGTTGTAGTGTCAGGAAGCGCGCGGCGGCCGGCCGCGCGATTATTATTCGGCGTCGTCCGCGACGCTCGACAGCGGCGCGGCGACATGCTCCAGCGATTTGCGCTCGGCATCCACGCCCCAGATCGCGGCGATCACTGCCGCCGCCAACATCAGGCCCGAGCCGACCAGATAGCCCGAAAACACTTCGCTGCGTTGATGCGTGTCGATCAGCCGGCCGAAGAACGCCGGACCGACGATGCCGCCGAGCGCCGTGCCGAACGCATAGAACACCGCGATCGCCAGGGCGCGGATTTCGAGCGGGAAGGATTCGCTGACCGTCAGATACGCCGAACTGGCCGCGGCCGACGCGAAAAAGAAGATCACCATCCAGGCGATCGTCTGCGTGACGACAGTCAGCAGCTGTTGCTCGAACAGATAGCCGCTCAGTGTCAGCAGAATCGCGGAGAGTCCGTAGGTCGCCGTGATCATCTTGCGTCGGCCGATTACGTCGAAGAGCCGGCCCAGCACAAGCGGCCCGAGGAAGTTGCCGAGCGCGAACGGCAGCAGATACCAGCCGATGCGCTCGCCCGGCACCTGATAGAAATCGGTGAGCACCAGCGCATAGGTGAAAAAGATCGCGTTGTAGAAGAACGCCTGCGCGGTCATCAGCGAAAGTCCGACTAGCGCACGGCGTCGATGCAGGTTGAACAGCGTGTGGAACACCTCGCGCAGCGGCGTATGTCCGCGCGAGCGCAGGCGCAGCCCTGTCAGTTCATCGTCCACGAGTTGGTGGCCTTTGTCGCGAAATCGCGTTTCGATGCCCTCGACAATCGACCGCGCGTGGGGTTCACCGCCGTGCGTGAGCAACCAGCGCGGGCTTTCCGGCACCCACATGCGCATCGGCAAGATCGCGAGTGCCAGCACTGCGCCAATGAAGAAGCACGCGCGCCAGCCCCAATCGGCAGGTAGCAGGCGCGGATCGAGCAACACCAGCGAACCGGCCGCGCCCAACCCGGCGCCGACCCAGAACGTGCCGTTGATACCCAGATCGGTCCAGCCACGCACGCGTGCCGGGGTGAATTCCTGGATCGTAGAATTGATCGCCGTGTATTCGCCGCCGATGCCCGCGCCAGTCAAAAAGCGAAACAGCAGAAAGCTGGCGAGATTCCACGCCAGCGAGGTGGCCGCGGTGGCGGCCAGATACAGCGTCAGCGTGATGAAGAACAGCTTGCGCCGGCCGAGCCGGTCGGTCAGCCAGCCGAAGCCGAGCGCGCCGAGCACCGCGCCGGCGATGTAAGCACTGCCGGCGAGGCCCACTTCGGCGTTGGTAAAGTGCAACGATGGGCTAGACTTCAACGCACTTGCCACGGCGCCCGCCAGCGTCACTTCAAGACCGTCGAGCAGCCAGGTCACGCCCAGCGCCACGACGATCAGCGAATGGAAGCGTCCCCAGGGCAAGCGGTCGAGCCGCGAAGGGAGATCGGTTTCGATGACAGCGGACGTTTTTTCGTCGACAGCGGCGGTGGGCGGCGCGTGCATTGCTAGAAGTCTCCTGAATCTCGAAAATTGGCGGCGTATTCTGTCCGACTGAGCAATTTTCGTTCCGCTGAGCCGGTCGTGGTCAGGGTGGCGAGCGTCCCCGACGCGTTAGTTGATGCTAATTGGGCTTTCGTGATACAAAGCCGCTCCTCCTTCTGTCCGCGCCAGCCGTGAGCGGCGATTCCTGCCATGAACTATTGCGCGATTGACTTCGGTACTTCCAATTCGGCTGTCGCTGTGCCCGACGGCGCCGCGCTGCGGCTTGCGCCGGTCGAGGGCGCCTATACGACGCTGCCGACCGCCGTCTTTTTCAACACCGACGAAGACACCCGCGAATTCGGGCGCTCGGCGCTGGAGGCGTACATCGACGGTTTCGACGGCCGCCTGATGCGCTCGATGAAAAGTATTCTCGGCTCGCCGCTCGCCGAGAATTCGACCGATCTCGGCGACGGCTCGGCGATCAAATACACCGATGTGATCGCGATCTTCGTCGATCACCTGAAACGTTCGGCTGAAGCCAGCGCCGGTGGTCCGATCAGCCGCGCCGTGCTGGGCCGCCCGGTATTTTTCGTCGACGACGATCCGCGCGCCGACCAACTTGCGCAGCAGCAGCTCGAAGCGGCGGCGCGCTCGGTCGGTTTGCGCGAGATTCACTTCCAGTATGAGCCAATCGCCGCAGCGTTCGACTACGAATCGCATCTGACGGAAGAGGGCCTCGTACTGGTGGCCGACATCGGCGGCGGTACGTCGGACTTTTCGCTGGTGCGGGTCGGGCCGGAGCGGATGAAGCGCGCCGAGCGTAAAGACGACGTGCTGGCGCACCACGGCGTGCACGTCGCGGGCACCGACTTCGACCGTCGCGTCGAACTCGTGACGATCCTGCGCGAGCTGGGTTATCAAACGCTCGACCCGGAAGGCCGCGAGATTCCGAACCGGATCTATTTCGATCTGGCGACGTGGCACCTGATCAACACCGTCTACGCGCCGAAACGTGTCAGCGAACTCGCGCTGATGCGGCATCTGTTCACCGAGATCAAGCATCATGACCGGCTGATGCGGGTCGTGGAGCGCCGCCTGGGGCATGCGCTGGCGGCGCACGCGGAAGAGGCGAAGATCGGCGTGGCCGCGGGCGGCGAGACTGTGATCGATCTCGATCAGGTGGAAGACGATTTGCGCCTCGCGTTCGACGAGGCTCAGCTCATCAAGGCCGGCCACGACGAGACGCTGCGTATCGTGCAAGCGGCGCGTGACACGGTGCAGGCAGCCGGCGTAGCCACACGCGACGTCGGCGCGATTTACTTCACGGGCGGTTCGACCGGTCTGGCGTTTCTGTCCAGCGCATTGGCGGCTGCCTTTCCGGATGCGAAAGCGGTATTCGGCGATCGTCTCGCCAGCGTTGCAACAGGCCTTGGGATTCACGCACGGCGGGTGTTCGGATAACCAATCGCATACAGCGAAGATAATCCGTCTACCCAATTGCGACGGATATAAAAAAACCCCGCCGAGGCGGGGTTTTTTGCGTCCAGAAGGAAGCGTGCTTGCTTACACCGGCTTGATGTTAGCAGCTTGCTTGCCCTTCGGGCCCGTCTTCACTTCAAACGTAACCTTTTGGTTTTCTTGCAGCGTCTTGAAGCCTTCCGTGCGGATTTCCGAGAAATGCGCGAACAGATCTTCGCCACCGCCGTCCGGCGTGATGAAGCCAAAGCCCTTTGCGTCATTGAACCACTTGACGGTACCGGTTTCCATATTACTTGTTCCTAAAGATGGTGAATAAGGCCGAAGCCCAATGGGTGCATGAAAATCAAGGAAGGGGGTAATGGGACCAACCGGAGTACCGTTGATGGGCGAACTACGAAAGACCAATTCACTCGCCGCTTGAAATCCTGCCCGAACGTTATACGGCGATTTCGAGAGAAGGTCAACTGTCTCCCCTCATCTTTACGGAAATTCGATCAATCGGCGCAAAAATTGCTTACAAACCTTGCTATTCGTCCGAGAATTTTGCCAGGGAGAACCCTTAATTCCGCTGCAGCGGAAGGGTGCAACCGTTAAACTACGCGCCGCGCACCGGTTGCACCGGTCGCGCATGCATGCGCGTCACCCGTTTCCAGCGCCACAAGCGATGTCACGCGGTGTCGACACATGGTTTTGATGCAATCTGCATGGGACCGGAGTAAGTGCTATGGGACCGGAGTAAGTGCTATGGGACCAGAGTAAGCGCTAAAGCGCCAACTCTGATCGACGCGCCAACTCTGGTCGACACGCTCACTCCGGCCGACACAGGAGAAGACGTGAATAGTTCTATACAGAGGAACATCGGGCCGGTCGCGTTGCTGCTGACCGGCTTGGGTTCGATCATCGGCTCGGGCTGGCTGTTCGGCGCATGGAAGGCCGCAAAAATTGCCGGGCCGGCTGCCATTTGTGCATGGGTAATCGGTGCGGTCGTGATTCTCGCGATTGCGCTGACCTATGCCGAACTCGGCGCGATGTTCCCGGAGTCCGGCGGCATGGTGCGTTACGCGCGCTATTCGCACGGCGCGCTGGTTGGCTTCATCAGTGCATGGGCCAACTGGATCGCTATCGTCTCGGTGATTCCAATCGAGGCCGAAGCATCCATTCAATACATGAGCACGTGGCCGTATCCATGGGCGCATGCACTATTCGTGAATGGAGAATTAACGGCCAATGGGCTATTGCTATCCGCCGCATTGGTGATCATTTACTTCCTGCTGAACTATTGGGGCGTCAAGCTGTTCGCGCGTGCCAATTCGGCGATCACGATCTTCAAGTTCCTGATTCCGGGTGCGACGATTGCCGGTCTGATGTTGACGGGCTTCCACAAGGAAAACTTCGGCGAAGCGAGCACCTTCGCGCCGTACGGTTGGTCGGCTGTGCTGACGGCAGTGTCGACGAGCGGTATCGTGTTCGCGTTCAACGGTTTCCAGAGCCCGATCAACCTCGCCGGTGAAGCGCGCAATCCGGGCAGGAGCGTGCCGTTCGCGGTAATCGGCTCGATCCTGCTGGCGCTGGTGATCTACGTGCTGCTACAGGTCGCGTATATCGGCGCGGTGAACCCGAGCGACGTGATGAAGGGCTGGGGCCACTTCAATTTCGCTTCGCCGTTCGCTGAACTGGCGATCGCGCTGAACCTGAACTGGCTGGCCATCCTGCTGTACGTCGACGCGTTCGTCAGCCCGAGCGGTACCGGCACGACCTACATGGCGACCACCACCCGCATGATCTACGCGATGGAGCGCAACAACACGATGCCGAAAATGTTCGGCAACGTGCACCCGTTCTACGGCGTGCCGCGTCAGGC
This sequence comes from Paraburkholderia sp. SIMBA_030, assembly GCF_046535245.1. Taxonomy (NCBI): domain Bacteria; kingdom Pseudomonadati; phylum Pseudomonadota; class Betaproteobacteria; order Burkholderiales; family Burkholderiaceae; genus Paraburkholderia; species Paraburkholderia sp. SIMBA_030. The sequence continues at coordinate 38,828 of NZ_JAWRXB010000027.1, read as the reverse complement.
GATGTGGTTCAACCTGCTGGTGTCGTTTATTTTCCTGTTCTTCTTCCGCGGTTGGAGTTCGCTGGCTGCGGTGATTTCGGTCGCGACGGTGATTTCGTACCTCACCGGCCCGATCAGCCTGATGGCGCTGCGCCGCGCGGCGACGGATCTGGAGCGTCCGCTGCACATTGCGGGCATGAAGATCATCGCGCCGTTTGCATTCGTGTGCGCGTCGCTGATTCTGTACTGGGCGAAGTGGCCACTGACCGGCGAAATCATTCTGCTGATGGTCGTTGCGCTGCCGGTGTATTTCTACTTCCAGGCGAAGTCGGGCTTCGGCGGCTGGGGCCGCGATCTGAAGGCAGCCTGGTGGCTGGTGGCCTATCTGCCGATCATGGCGATCCTGTCGCTGATCGGCAGCAAGGAATTCGGTGGCCGCGGCATCCTGCCGTACGGCTGGGACATGCTGGTGGTGATCGCGTTTTCGCTGGTGTTCTACTACTGGGGCGTGAATAGCGGCTACCGCTCGGAGTATCTGGAAGAGCGTGAAACGCACGACGAAGTGCTCGAAGGCATGAGCGTGCATTAAGTTGCTGCGCTGACCCTGTCCGCCGGATCGCGGTCCGGCAGAACATGCGGAAAAAGCCCGCCTGAATTGCTCAGGCGGGCTTTTTCGTTGGTGCGCCGTTGGTGCGTTCCAATTTCAGTCAGGCGGTGCCGAACACGTAGTTCGTCATTGCCAATGAGCGCTGGTAGGTCCCGAGTGACTGAATCGCCAGCGAATAATCGTCGTCGGCCGCACCGAGCGCCGCGAATACCGGCAGCAGATGCTCGTCGGTCGGATGCATCAGCACCGCGTGCGGCGCCTGACGGCGATAGTCGAGCAACGCATCGATGTCGTGCGCGGCGAGCCTTGCCTCGAACCAATCGGTGAATTCGGCGACGCGCGGATCGGCGTCTTCTGGTCGAGCCGAAAAGTCGGCGGCGCGCAGGTTGTGCGTGATCTGGCCCGAGCCGATCACCATCACGCCGTCGTCCTTCAGCGCACGCAGCGCCCGCCCGACGCGGAAGTGATGTGCGGCGTCCATGTGCGGCTGGATCGACAACTGCGCGACCGGCATGTCGGCTTGCGGAAACATCAGCAGCATCGGCACCCACGCGCCGTGGTCCAGGCCGTGCGGCTGGGCATCGGTGAGGATGCCGTGTTCGCCGAGCAGCACGGCGGCGCGGCGCGCTACGTCGGGCGCGCCCGGAGCCGGGTACTGAATCTCGTACAACTGACGCGGAAAACCATAGAAATCGTGGATGGTCTCCGGCGCGGTGGAAATGCTCGCCACCGGTTGTGCCGTGCCCCAGTGGGCCGACAGCATCAGAATGGCTTCCGGACGTGGCAGTTGCGCCGACAGCGTCGCGAATTCCGCCGACGGCAGCGATGGGTCGATCGGCAGCGTGGGCGCGCCGTGGGAGAGGAAAAGCGACGGTAAGCGATTCATGGCAGCAATGCCGCCGCGTAGGGGCGGCGCAGAGGTTGGGTTGCTATCAATATAGATCTGCACCGGCGTTTGATAAACGGGTGAAAACAGAATTGATTGTGTCGCAGACGTTGTTAATTGGTTCGACGCAGCGACCCAGCTCTGGCCCAAACGCGATGCAAGCGTGAATTATTCCTGTGCGCCGCGCAATCCCCGCCAAGCTGGCGACAACGCCGGACCGAGCGCGAACAGATCCAGCACGCGTGCCACCGTATGATCGACCATCTCATCGATCGAGGCAGGCTGGTTGTAGAAGGCGGGTAAGGGCGGAAAGATCACGCCGCCCATTTCGGTGACAGCCGTCATGTTGCGCAGATGCGCGAGATTGAACGGCGTTTCGCGGACTAAAAGTACGAGGCGGCGGCGTTCTTTCAGCGTCACATCGGCTGCGCGGGTAATCAGGTTGTCGGAAAGGCCGTGCGCGACGCTGGCGAGCGTTTTCATTGAGCAAGGGGCGACCACCATGCCGTCGGTCGCGAACGAGCCGGACGCGATGCTCGCGCCGACGTCGCGGACCGAATGGACGACATCCGCGAGCGGATGCACGTCTTCTTTGCTCAACTGCAGTTCGTGCTGGATATTGAGCCAGCCGGCGCTCGAAATCAGCAGATGGCTTTCGACCCCGCCTAGCTTGCGCAACGTCTCGAGCAACCGGATGCCGTAGATGGCGCCGGTTGCGCCGGTGATCGCGACGATCAGCCGGCGGGGCGCCGCAGCGCGTGTTTCCATGGCTCGCGGCGCCTTATTGGAGCGGGTCTTCGAACAGCGGTCGTTCAGACCGCAGCAAACAGTTGCTGCAGTTCGCCCGATTCGTACATCTCCATCATGATGTCGGAGCCGCCGACGAATTCGCCCTTCACATAGAGCTGCGGAATGGTCGGCCAGTTCGAGAACTGCTTGATGCCCTGGCGGACTTCGTCGTCTTCGAGCACGTTGACGGTCTTGAACTCGCTGACGTTGCACGCCTTCAGGATCTGGATGGCGCGGCCCGAGAAGCCGCACATCGGGAACTGGGCATTGCCCTTCATGAAGAGCACGACGTTGTTTTCGTCGACGATTTGCTTGATGCGTTGTTGCGTATCCATGACTGACCTTGCGGTTCCGTTATGTGTAGGGAATAGGCTGAAATGATAGCGGATTTCAGTAAGACCGGCCGAGGCCTGCTCTGGCCTCCTGGCTATTAAAGCCAGTAATCTTAGCCGGGCAACCGCCCGCCGCTGATTCGCTCGATGCCGGCAAGATCCTGCTCCGAGTGGACTTCTACGAAACCTTGTGCGGAAAGAAGCGCGCGAACGGCTTCTGCCTGATCGTACCCGTGTTCGATCAACAATACGCCATTGGCGCTCAAACGTGTTGGCGCGCCGGCCACGATGATGCGGATCGCGCTAAGGCCGTCGGCTTCGTCGGTGAGCGCGCCGCGCGGCTCGAAGCGCAGATCGCCTTCGGACAGATGCGGATCGCCGCTCGCAATATAGGGTGGATTGCTGACGATGACGTCGAAGCGCCGCGTTGTGTCGAGGGTGTCGTACCAGTTGCTTTGCATGAGCACCAAAGCGCCGCCGGGACGCCTTGCGTCCAGCAGGCGCGTGGCATTGCGCGTGGCGACCACCAGCGCTTCGACGGAACGATCCAGCGCCCAGACTTGCGCATCCGGACGCATCGACGCAATCGCCACCGCGATCGCGCCGGTGCCGGTGCCGAGATCGAGCACGCGCGGCCGCGAGACGCCTTCCATCGCTGTCAGCGCTGTTTCGACCAGCAGTTCGGTTTCGGGGCGCGGTATCAGCACATCCGGTGTGACGTCGAAGTCGAGTCCGAAAAACTCCCGCGCGCCGATCAGCTGTGCTACCGGCTCGCCGGCCGCGCGCCGCGCTTCAAGCGTCTGGTAGCGGGCGAGCGCAGCCGCGTCCAGCACATCGTCGCCGCGCGTAATCAACTCGGTGCGCCGCCAGCCCAGCACGTGCGTTAGCAGAATGCGCGCTTCGAGCGGCGGCAACGGCGAGGCGCGCAACAGTGCGGCGGGCGTGTCCGGGCTCATTCGCGCTTAGTCCGCGTCGCCCAGCGAAGCCAGCAACTCCGCCTGATGCTCGCTGACCAGTGCCGCGATCAATTCGTCGAGATCGCCGTCCATGATCGCGTCGAGCCGATATAGGGTGAGATTGATCCGGTGATCGGTCAGACGCCCTTGCGGGAAGTTGTACGTGCGAATCCGCTCCGAGCGATCGCCCGAGCCGATCAGGCTCTTGCGCGTTGCCGCTTCCTTCGCTTGCTGCTCGTGCGACTGCTTGTCCTTGATGCGCGCGGCCAGCACCTTCAGCGCGCGATCCTTGTTCTTGTGCTGTGACCGATCGTCCTGACATTCGACGACGATGCCGGTCGGCAAGTGCGTGACCCGCACGGCCGAATCGGTCTTGTTGATGTGCTGCCCGCCCGCACCGGACGCACGGAACGTGTCGATCCGCAGATCGGCCGGATTGATCTCGACTTCGCCGATTTCATCCGCTTCCGGCATCACGGCGACCGTGCACGCCGACGTGTGAATGCGACCCTGCGTTTCGGTCGCCGGCACGCGTTGCACGCGATGCCCGCCGGACTCGAACTTGAGCTTCGAATAGGCCGCTTCGCCGGCGATCCGCACGATCACTTCCTTATAGCCGCCGAGATCCGATTCGCTCGCCGACATCATCTCGACTTGCCAGCGATTGCGTTCGGCGAAGCGCAGATACATCCGCAGCAGGTCGCCCGCGAACAGCGCGGATTCGTCGCCGCCAGTACCGGCGCGGATTTCGAGGAAGATGTTGCGGTCGTCGTTCGGATCTTTCGGCAGCAGCATTTTCTGCAATTCGGCGCCGAGCTTGTCCATCCGCTCGCGCGCCGCGCGAATTTCCTCTTCCGCGAAGTCGCGCATCGAGGTGTCCGCCAGCAGTTCCTGCGCGGTTGCCGCGTCGGTCATGGCCTGGCGCCACAGCGCGTAATGCTCGACGACCGGCCCAAGCTCGGCGTGTTCGCGCGTGAGCTTGCGGTATTGGTCGAGATTCGCGGTGATGTCCTCGCGGCTCAACAGGTCGTTCAGTTCGGCCAGCCGGGTGGTGAGCTGGTCGAGCTTGCGTTGCATGCTCGTTTTCATCGGACGGGTTTCGGAGCGGGCTCCGGAAAGGACGACGACTAGGGAAGTAGGCAGATGCCCTGATCAGAAGCACGTCGCGGGCCACTTTCGGGTGGCGCGGACGGCGCGGCAGTGGCTGCGCCGCTAACGCTCCGAAGAACCGGAGTGTTTGTAGAAACCGCTCATCAGTTCGATGAGCGTGTCACGGTTTTCGCTGCTCGCGCGATTGAGCGCGTGCGTCGGCCCGTGGATCAGTTTGTTGGTCAGCGATTGCGACAGCGCCTCGAGCACCGCGGCCGGATCGTCGCCGCGCGCGAGCATTTTCTGCGCGCGTTCGACTTCGGCGCGGCGCAGCACGTCGGCTTGCGTATGCATGTGACGAATCACCGGCACGATGCTGCGCGCGTCGAGCCATTGCATGAAATTCTGCACGCGCGTTTCGATGATCGCTTCGGCCTGCGCAACGGCGGCTTGCCGCGATGCGTTGCCTTCGCGGACGATCGCGCCGAGGTCGTCGACGGTGTACAGGAAGACGTCTTCGAGCTGGCCGACTTCAGATTCGATGTCGCGCGGCACCGCCAGGTCGACCATGAAAATCGGCCGATGACGGCGCGCTTTCACCGCCCGTTCCATTGCACCCAGACCGATGATCGGCAAAGTCGAAGCGGTACACGACACGATGATGTCGAACTCATGCATCCGCGTGGGCAATTCCGACAGTGGAATGGCGCGCCCGCTAAAGCGTTCGGCGAGCCGCGTGCCGCGCTCGGCCGTGCGGTTCGCGACCACCAGTTCGCGTGGCTGCTGGGCGGCGAAATGGGTTGCGCACAACTCGATCATTTCGCCCGCGCCGATGAACAGCACGCGCTGGTTCGAGACCTTGTCGAAGATGCGCTGAGCGAGCCGCACGGCCGCCGCTGCCATGGAAACCGACTGCGCGCCGATTTCGGTCGTGCTGCGCACTTCCTTCGCGACGGCGAAGGTGCGCTGGAACAACTGGTTCAGATACGTGCCGAGCGCGCCGGCTTCGGACGCAGTGCGCACCGCATCCTTCATTTGTCCGACGATTTGCGTCTCGCCGAGCACCATCGAATCCAGCCCCGAGGCGACGCGAAACGCGTGGCGCACGGCTTCCGACTGCGGCAACGCATACACATGCGGCGCGAGTTCGTCGACGGGCAGTTTGTGGTACTTCGAGAACCACTGGATCGCGGCTTCACGCGCGGCATGGTCGTCGGTCGCGCAGTAGAGTTCGGTGCGGTTGCAGGTGGACAGAATGGCCGCTTCCGGCGCCGTGCGCGCGGTGCGGCCGAGCCAGACGCTCTTGAAGGTGTCCAATGCAGGCTTGATCTGTTCGAGCGGAAACGCCACGCGTTCGCGCAAGGCGACAGGCGCAGTGTGGTGATTGATTCCGATCGTTAGAAGCTGCATATGGGGAACTATGATTTAGCCCAATATTATAGCGTTTTCACGATTCTTTCATTCTGCGCGCATCATCCGGCCTCCATCGCGGCTTCCGACGGCACTGCATCGAGCTGGTAGCCGTAGCCGTAGAGCGGCGTCAGGCAATAGCCGTGCTCGGGGCGCAATTGCAATTTGGTCCGCACGCGCGACGCATGGGTGTCGACGGTACGCGACCTTAGGTCGCGGTGGCGCGTCCAGACGGTTTCGAGAATATGCGCGCGCGAGACCGGCCGCGACAGATTGGCAAACAGCAGCAGTGCAAAGCGGAATTCCTTCGGGGTCAGTATGGCGGTCTGGCCGCGGAAAGTGACGGAGAAGTGTGCGGCGTCAAACGCATAGCCGCCGATAGTGTCGCGCCGCCGGTTCTGCGGACGGCGCAGGCCCGCACGGCGCAGCAGGGCGTTGACGCGCGCCAGCATTTCCGGTCCGCGCACCGGTTTGCTCAGGCAGTCGTCAGCGCCGGCGTGCAGCGCGGCGACGATCTGGCTTTCGCGTGGCTCGGACAACAGAACGATCACCGGCAAGCTCGGCAGAATCGCGCGGGCGCGCGGGATCACGTCCTCGGCGGGGCGGTCGCCGGCCCAGCTTTCAGTGAGAAGAAGATCGAAGAATTCGTCTATGGCGCGGCTCAGGAACGGCGCACTGGTGGCGAAGTGCTGGCAGGCATGGCCGCCGGCAAAGATCAGCCGGCCAACCAGTTCAGCGTGACGCAAGTCCGGCTCGATAAGGGCGATTCGCATGACGCCTGTTTGCAGGCCACACACCGGCGCTAGGCTTCTTCGTAAGGCTTACAACTTGCCTAACATCACCCCGACCCCTAAACTCAACCGCTATGCGGAAAGCGCCGTGCAGACCTATATAGTGAAAGAGATAAAAATGCTAACTGGAGAGGCGGCGTGCGGCCATGAGACGAATCTGAAACTGCGCGAGGCCGGTCGCTGATGGGGCGGCCCGGAATCGTGGTGCTGGGCGCGGTGATCGGCCTCGCGGGCTGGTGGCTGCATCCGCAGCGCCGTTCGAGCCGCGCGCAATGGTGGATGGCGCTGCTGGCGGGCGTATTGGGTGCGGGTGTCGCGCGAATGGCCGGCAACGTGGTTGGTCTCTTTCATGATGGTGATACGCTCGAATGGCCGGTGTGCACCGCCGTTGCGTTGATCGCCGTTGCCGTGACGGTCGGCTTGCTTTCCCGTCGATGAATACTTGCAGGTGACTCCGATGAATGCCCGACTTCCCGAAACTTCCTCGATTCCCGAACGGCTCGCCACATTGCGCCACGCAATGGCGCGCGAAGGCGTGGCCGCCTACCTGGTGCCGTCCGCCGATCCGCACCTGTCCGAATATTTGCCTGGCCGCTGGCAGGGCCGGCAGTGGTTGTCGGGCTTCACCGGCTCGGCCGGCACCTTGATCGTTACCGCCGATTTCGCCGGCGTGTGGACCGACAGCCGCTATTGGGAACAGGCCAATGCGCAACTTGCCGGCACCGGCGTGCAGTTGATGAAGATGACCGGTGGCCAGCAAACCGCCCCGCATTTCGACTGGCTTGCGCAGAACGTTGCGACGGGCGGCACCGTCGGCGTCGATGGCGCGGTGCTCGACGTGGCGGCGGCGCGAGCGTTGACTCAGGCGCTCACCGCGCGCGGCGTGAAGCTGCGCACCGACGTCGATCTGTTCGATGCGGTCTGGCCGCAGCGTCCGCCGCTGCCCGCCGCCGCCGTGTTCGAGCATGCGGCGCCGCATGCGAGCGTGGCCCGCGCGGAAAAGCTCGCGCAGATTCGCCGCGCGATGGTGGAGAAGGGCACGCAATGGCACTTCATCTCCACGCTCGACGATCTCGCGTGGCTGCTCAATCTGCGCGGCGCCGACGTGAGCTACAACCCGGTGTTCGTCGCGCACGCGCTGATCGGTCTGGAGCACGCGTCGCTGTTCGTCTCGGACGGCAAGGTGCCGCAGGCGTTGGCCGACGCGCTCGCGCGTGACGGCATCAGCGTCGAGCTGTACGCGAAGGCGGCAGACGCGCTCGTCGCGCTGCCTGGCGACAGCACACTGCTGATCGACCCGCGCCGGATTACTTTTGGTTCGCTGCAATCGGTGCCGCCGACGGTGAAGATCGTCGAGGCAGTCAATCCGTCCACGTTCTTCAAATCGCGAAAAACCGAAGCCGAAGCGGAGCACGTGCGCGAGACGATGGAGCAGGACGGGGCGGCGCTCGCGGAATTTTTCGCGTGGTTCGAAAGCGCGCTCGGCCGTGAAACGGTCACTGAACTGACCATCGACGAACGCCTGACGGCAGCGCGTGCGCGCCGTCCGGGCTTTGTGTCGTTGAGCTTCGCGACCATCGCCGGCTTCAACGCGAACGGCGCGATGCCGCACTACCGCGCGACCGAAGAATCGCATTCGGTGATCGAAGGCAACGGCCTGTTGCTGATCGATTCGGGCGCGCAGTACCTGAGCGGCACCACCGATATCACCCGCGTCGTGCCGGTCGGCACCATCAGCGATGAGCAACGGCGTGATTTCACGATCGTGCTGAAAGGCACGATGGCGCTGTCGCGCGCGCAGTTCCCGCGTGGCATCCGTTCACCGATGCTCGACGCGATCGCCCGCGCGCCGATCTGGGAAGCCGGCGCCGATTATGGTCACGGCACGGGCCACGGCGTGGGCTACTTCCTGAACGTGCACGAGGGCCCGCAGGTGATCTCGCACTACGCGCCGGCCGAACCGTGGACGGCGATGGAAGAGGGCATGATCACGTCGGTCGAGCCGGGCATTTACCGGCCGGGCAAGTGGGGCATCCGGATCGAGAACCTTGTGCTGAACGTTCCGGCGGAGAAAACCGAGTTCGGCGATTTCCTCAAGTTCGAGACGCTGACGCTGTGCCCGATCGACACGCGTTGCCTCGACATGTCGCTGTTGCGCGACGACGAACGCGCGTGGTTGAACGCTTATCACGAGACGGTGCGCACGCGCCTGTCGCCGCATGTGTCGGGCGACGCGAAGGCGTGGCTGGCGTTGCGTACGCAACCTGTCTGATCGCAGCAACGACGTTGCTCACGGAGAATGGATGGCCATCAAGGCAGTCGTGTTCGATTTCGGCGGCGTGCTGATCGACTGGAGCCCCGAGTATCTGTATCGCCATTTGATTCCGGACGAGCCCGAGCGCCGCTGGTTTTTGGCCCACGTCTGCTCGATGGACTGGGTGATTCGTCAGGACGGCGGCCAGCCGATCGTCGAGGCGACTGACGAGCTGATCGCGAAATTTCCGGATCACGAGCCGCTGATTCGCGCGTTTTACGAGCGTTGGCACGAGATGCTGGGCGGCGTGCTGGAAGCGGGCGTGGCGACGATGGCAAAGCTCGAGGCCGCTGGCGTGCCTTTGTTTGGGCTGACGAACTGGTCGGCGGAGACGTTTCCGTATGCATGGGAGCACTACCCGGTGCTGCGGCGGTTTCGCGACATCGTCGTGTCGGGTCGTGTGAAGCTGGTGAAGCCCGATCCGGCGATCTTCGCGGAAATGCGCCGGCGCATTGAAGCGCAATTGCCCGGCATCCAGCCCGCCGAACTCGTTTTCATCGACGACAATCTGAAAAACGCTGAGGCCGCGACGGCACTCGGCTGGCACAGCGTGCATCACACCAGCGCCGCGCGAACCGAAGCGAAGTTGCGCGAGTTGGGTTTGCCGGTTTAAGCGGTGAGGCATCGGCGTTTAGCGCCGATGCCTACTATTTACCGCGTGATCGGCTTGTAACGCAGGCGCTTCGGACGCGCGCCTTCTTCGCCGAGACGCGCGCGCTTGTCCGCTTCGTATTCCTGGTAGTTGCCGTCGAAGAACGTGACTTGCGAATCGCCTTCGAACGCGAGGATGTGCGTCGCGATCCGGTCGAGGAACCAGCGATCGTGCGAAATCACCAGCACGGAGCCGGCAAATTCCAGCAACGCGTCTTCGAGCGCGCGCAGCGTTTCGACGTCGAGGTCGTTCGACGGTTCGTCCAGCAGCAGCACGTTGCCGCCCTCGATCAGCGTCTTCGCCAGATGCAGCCGCCCGCGCTCACCGCCCGACAGATTGCCGACGACCTTCTGCTGATCGCCGCCTTTGAAGTTGAAGCGGCCGATATACGCACGCGAAGGCGTTTCGTACTTGCCGACCGTCAGCACATCCGCACCGCCGGAGATTTCCTCGAACACGGTCTTCGAACCGTCGAGCGCGTCGCGGCTTTGGTCCACGTACGCGAGCTTGACCGTCGGCCCTTGCACGATCTCGCCCGAATCCGGCTGTTCGCGGCCGGTCAGCATGCGAAACAGCGTCGACTTACCCGCGCCGTTCGGCCCGATGATGCCGACAATCGCACCCGCCGGAATCTTGAAGCTGACGTTATCGAGCAGCAAACGGTCGCCATACGATTTGCTGACGTTCTTGAACTCGATCACTTCATTGCCGAGGCGGTCGCCGACCGGAATGAAGATTTCCGAGGTTTCGTTGCGCTTCTGGTAGTCCTGGCTGTTCAGTTCCTCGAAGCGTGCGATACGCGCCTTCGACTTCGCCTGACGGCCCTTCGGATTCTGGCGGACCCACTCCAGTTCCTTCTTGATCGCCTTCTGGCGCGCCGATTCCGACGACTCTTCCTGCTTCAGGCGCTCTTCTTTCTGGTCGAGCCAGCTGCTGTAGTTGCCCTTCCACGGAATGCCGTGGCCGCGGTCGAGTTCGAGAATCCACTCGGCGGCGTTATCGAGGAAGTAGCGATCGTGGGTCACGGCGACGACGGTGCCCGGGAAGCGCGTCAGGAACTGTTCCAGCCAATCGACCGATTCCGCGTCCAGGTGGTTGGTCGGCTCGTCGAGCAGCAGCATGTCCGGTTTTTCGAGCAGCAGCTTGCACAGCGCGACGCGGCGCTTTTCGCCGCCGGACAGATGCTCGATCTTCGCGTCCCATGCCGGCAGACGCAGGGCGTCGGCGGCGATTTCGATCTGCTGCTCGGCGCTGCCGCCATCGCTGGTGGCAAGGATCGCTTCGTACTTGGCTTGTTCAGCGGCGAGCGCGTCGAAGTCGGCGTCCGGCTCCGCGTAGGCCGCGTAGATTTCGTCGAGTTTCTTTTGCGCGTTGAAGACGTCGCCGAGACCTTCTTCGACCGCTTCACGCACCGTCTTTTGCGAATCGAGTTGCGGTTCCTGCGGCAGATAGCCGATGTTCAGGTTCGGCATCGGCGTGGCTTCGCCTTCAATGTCCTTGTCCACACCGGCCATGATGCGGATCAGAGTCGACTTGCCCGAGCCGTTCAGGCCGAGCAAACCGATCTTCGCGCCGGGGAAAAACGACAGCGAGATGTCTTTCAGGATTTGACGCTTGGGCGGCACGATTTTGCCGACGCGGTTCATGGTGAAGACGTATTGGGCCATTTGCTTGCAATAGACGTTGACGCCGCCAGCCGCGTGAGGGCGGCGGTCGTGGGTGGATGGGTAATGGTGTTATGACCGGCTGGTGCGCCGGTTCCGGCCAGCGCGGCGTCGAGCTGAAGTTGCCGCGCGCGCGGGCGGTGAGGTGCCATTGTACTTCGGGGGGAGGGTGGGACGGCAGCGGCGTCAGTTCGCGCGTCGTCCCGTCGACGGATCGAAGAAATGCAGATGCTGCGCGGGCAATGCCACTTGCAGCGCTTCGCCTGCCGCCGGCCGGTGCGCATGCGGCAAGCGCACCGTCACGTCGTGCTTGCCCCAGCGTCCGTGCGCGAGGTTGTCCGCCCCGAGCAGTTCGCAGGAGTCGACAGTGAGCGTGGCGTGCGTTGCGTCCGCTTGATCCGGCGTCATGTGTTCCGGGCGAATGCCGAGCGTCCATTCGCGTCCTGCCTTCACTGCCTCGCCAATCGAAGCCACACCTTGCAAGGGCAGCTTCGGACCGTTGCCCACCACCTCGAACGTCGAGCCGTCGTCGGATAGGCGGCCCTCCAGCAGGTTCATCCCCGGCGAGCCGATAAAGCTCGCGACGAACACCGTCGCCGGCCGTTCATAGACTTCGGTCGGCGCGCCGATCTGCTCGGCGTGGCCTTTGTTCATCACGATCACGCGTTGCGCCAAGGTCATGGCTTCGATCTGATCGTGCGTGACGTAGAGGCTGGTGGTGGCAAGCCGCGCATGCAGGCGTTGGATTTCGAGGCGCATCTGTACGCGTAGCCGCGCATCGAGATTCGACAGCGGCTCGTCGAACAGAAACACCGCCGGTTCACGCACGATCGCGCGGCCCATCGCGACGCGTTGCCGTTGTCCGCCCGACAGTTCGCGCGGCTTGCGTTGCAGCAGCGCTTCGAGTTCCAGGATCTGCGCGGCGGCCTGCACGCGGCTGGCAATCTGCGTGCGATCGATGCCCGCGATCTTCAGCGCGTAACCCATGTTCTCGGCGACGCTCATATGCGGATACAGCGCGTAGTTCTGAAACACCATCGCGATGTCGCGATCCTTCGGCTCCAACTGGTTGACCACTTTGCCGGCGATCGAAATGGTGCCTTCGGAGATGCGCTCGAGCCCTGCCACCATCCGCAGCAACGTCGATTTGCCGCAACCGGACGGGCCGACCATCACGACGAACTCGCCGTCGGAAACGTCCACGTCGATGCCATGCAACACGAACTGTTTGCCGTCATAGGTTTTTTTAACGCTTTGCAGAGTCAGTGCAGCCATGCCGTTTTAGCCTTTCGTTGCATTCGCGGATCGCGCGGTGTTTTCAATTCAATGACGCAGCTCGCCGTGCGGCGGTTGTTACTTTTCCGAGTCGACCAGTCCCCGCACGAACCAGCGCTGCATCGTCAGCACGACAGCGAGCGGCGGCAACATGGCCAGCAGTGTCGCGGTCATCACCAGATGCCACTCGGTCGCGGTGTCGCCAGAGGCGATCATGCTCTTGATCCCGACCACGGCCGTCGTCAGCGATTGCTGGCTGGTAATCAGAATCGGCCACAGATATTGATTCCAGCCGTAGATGAACGTAATGACGAACAGCGCCGCCATGTTCGTTTTGGACAGCGGCAGCACCACGTCCCAGAAGAAACGCATTGCACCGGCGCCGTCGATGCGTGCCGCTTCCATCAGTTCATCCGGCAGCGTCATGAAGAACTGCCGGAACAGGAAGGTGGCGGTGGCCGACGCGATCAGCGGCAACGTCAAACCGCTGTATGTATTGCTCAGATGCATCGACGACACGACCTGCACGGTCGGAAAGATGCGCACTTCGACCGGCAGCATCAGCGTGACGAAGATCAGCCAGAACGCCAGATTGCGAAACGGAAAGCGGAAGAACACGATCGCGTACGCGGAGATCATCGACACGGCGATCTTGCCGATCGAGATCACCAGCGCCATCACGAGGCTGTTGAACAGCATGCGGCCGAACGGCGCAGCCGCATTGCCGCTGCCTTGCGTCCAAACGGTGGCGACGTTCTCGAACAGATGCGTGCTCGGCACCAGCGACAGCGGCACGCTGAACACTTCGTGCTCGCTCATGGTCGCCGCGCAGAACGCGACGTACACGGGAAACACCACCAGCACGACGCCGAGAATCAGCACCGCATGGCAGAACAGGTCGAAACCGCGGCGGTTCTCGATCATGAGTATTGAACCCTGCGTTCGATGAAGCGGAATTGCACGACTGTCAACGCGACGACGATCACCATCAGCACGACCGACTGCGCGCCCGAACTGCCGATGTCGAGTCCCTGAAAACCTTCGGCGAAGATCTTGTAGATCAGCGTACGGGTCGATTGCGCGGGGCCGCCGCCGGTGGCCGCGTCGATCACCGGGAAGGTGTCGAAGAATGCGTAGGTGATGTTGATCACCAACAGGAAGAAGCTGGTCGGCGACAGCAAAGGCAGCGCGATACCGAAGAAACGCCGCACCGGACCGGCGCCGTCGATTGCGGCAGCTTCGATCAGCGAGCGCGGGATCGCCTGCAAACCCGCATAGAAGAACAGGAAGTTATAGCTCACCTGTTTCCACACCGAAGCCAGCACGACGAGAAACATTGCCTGGCCCGCATTCAACGCGTGATTCCACACGATGCCGTACTTCGCGAGCCCATACGTGACAAGCCCGATGCTCGGGTTGAACAGGAACGACCACAGCACGGCGGCAATCGCGGGCGCGACGGCATACGGCCAGATCAGCAGCGTCTGATAGGCCTTTGCGCCGCGCGTCACGCGATCGGCGCAAACCGCCAGCAACAGCGAGATCACCAGTCCCGACACGGTGACGAGCGCGCAGAAGATCAGCGTCGTATTGAACGACGACAAGTAAAGCGGATCGGCGAACAGCTGCTTGAAATTGGCCAACCCGACAAACTCGCTCGATGTGCCGAACGCGTCCTGAGTCTGCGTGGATTGCCACAGCGCCTCGCCGGCCGGCCACAGAAAGAACAGCAGCGTAATCACGAGTTGCGGCGCAACCAGCAGGTAGGGCAGTACGCTGGTGCCGAAGCTGGAGCGCTTTTCCATCGAGAATTCCCAAGGTTCTGCAAAGCGGGTATCGGTGCGAACACACCGATACCCGTTGTGCCGCATGCTTAGCTACCGGCTTTCTCGAAGCGGCGCAGCAACTCGTCGCCACGCGACACGGACGAATCGAGCGCTTCTTGCGGCGTCTTCTTCTGCGCCCAGACCTGTTCGAGTTCTTCGTCGATGATGGTGCGGATCTGCGGCATGTTGCCCAGACGCAGGCCCTTCGTGTACGGCAGCGGCGGCTTGTTGAGCATCTGCTTGATCGCGGTGTCGCTGCCCGGGTTCTTCTCGTAGAAGCCTTGCTGCTGCGTCATTTGATATGCGGCGGTCGTGACCGGCAGATAACCGGTGTCCTGATGCCACTTCGCCGCCACCGGCGGCGACGACAGATACGCGAGGAATTTCGCGACGCCCTTGTACACCGCCGGATCCTTACCCGAGAGCACCCACAAGCTCGCGCCACCGATGATCGCGTTTTGCGGCGCGCCCTTCACGCTGGCGTCGTACGGCATCATGCCAGTGCCGAAGTTGAACTTCGCGTACTTCTTGATCGTGGCGAGCGAACCGGACGAGTTCGTGATGATCCCGCAATCGCCGCTATAGAACTTCGACACCGGTTCGTCCTTGCGGCCGACATAGGTGAACGTGCCGTCCTTCTGCATGTTTTGCAGGAACTGGATGTGCGCGACTTGCAGCGGCTTGTTGAATTCGAGTTGGGCATTCGCGCCGTCGAAACCGTTGTTCTCCGACGCAAACGGCGCACCCTGCCACGCGCTGTAGTTTTCAAGCTGAATCCAGCTCTGCCAGCCGGACGAATAGCCGCACGCCATGCCGGCAGCTTTCAGCTTCTGCGCGTCCTGTTGCACTTCGGCCCAGGTTTTCGGCGGCTGATTCGGGTCGAGCCCGGCTTTCTTGAACGCGTCCTTGTTGTAGTACAGCACGGGCGTCGAACTGTTGAACGGCATCGAGATCAGCTGACCGGTTTTAGAGTCGCTGTAATAACTTGCAATGGTCGGCACGAAAGCCTTTTCGTCGAGCGGCACGCCGGCTTGCTTGAACACGTCCGAGACCGGGATCACCGCTTTCTTCGCCTGCATCATTGTCGCAGTGCCGACTTCGTAGACCTGCAAGATAGCGGGCGCGTTGCCGCTGCGGTAGGCGGCGATGCCGGCGGCGAGTGTCTGGTCGTAGGCGCCTTTGAACACCGGCACGATCTTGTAGTCGCTTTGCGACGCGTTGAACGCGTTGGCGATGTCGTTCAGACGTTCGCCCAGGGCGGCCTCCATGGCATGCCAGAACTGGATTTCAGTGGCGGCGTGAGCCGTCTGGCTAATGCCGAGACTCAACACGGCGGCAACGGAAAGCGAACGGAACAGCGGCTTGCAACTCATCGATTTGTCTCCTAGTCGGAACGGGACGCGGATGCGGATCGCGCGATTCTATTTGTGTTCGATGACATTCCGGCGTCGCTGGCCGGGCGACGGCCTACTTTTGACAAACGCAGAATGCCGCAATTTAGCACCGGCCGCCATGCCGGTTATCCTGTCTCGGAGTCGATGCGGTGCTGTCGGATTCGCCGTCGAAGATGGCGGCCATCAGAGATAGTGTCGCGATGCCGCTGCGGTGTGCGGCACGCGGCGCAGCGGGCCCGCAGTAAAACAACAAGCCCGCATCGAGCGGGCTTGTTGTTTTCGGGGCGTTGCTACGACGCTCGGCGTTTCGCCAATTGCCGCCAGGCGGTGTGACCGAACGTCAAACGTTGAACAGGAAGTTCATCACGTCGCCATCGTGCACGACGTATTCCTTGCCTTCGGCGCGCATCTTGCCGGCTTCCTTCGCGCCTTGCTCACCCTTGTAGGTGATGAAGTCGTTGAAGGCGATTGTCTGCGCGCGAATGAAGCCGCGCTCGAAATCGGTGTGAATCGCGCCCGCCGCCTGCGGCGCGGTATCGCCGACATGGATAGTCCACGCGCGCACTTCCTTCACGCCGGCGGTGAAATACGTTTGCAGGCCCAGCAGCTTGAAACCCGCGCGAATCACGCGGTTCAGGCCCGGCTCGTGCATGCCCATGTCCTCGAGGAACACTTCCATGTCGGCTTCGTCGAGGTCGGCGATTTCCGCTTCGATCGCCGCGCACACGGCGACGACCGGTGCGTTTTCCTCTGCCGCGAACTTCGCGACCGCGTCCAGATGCGGGTTGTTTTCGAAACCGTTTTCCTTCACGTTGGCGACATACATCGTCGGCTTCGCGGTGATCAGGCAGAATGGCTTGAGCAGCGCTTTTTCTTCGTCCGACAGATCGAGCGCGCGAACCGGCTTGGCCTGATCGAGCTGCGCGCGGACTCTTTCCAGCACGGCGGCGTTTTTGGCTGCTTCCTTGTCATTACCCGACTTGGCGGCCTTCGAATAGCGCGTGAGCGCCTTCTCGACGGTCGCGAGGTCGGCCAGCGCCAGTTCGGTGTTGATCACTTCGATATCAGACAACGGATCGATCTTGTTCGCGACGTGAATCACGTTCTCGTCTTCGAAGCAACGCACCACGTGCGTGATCGCGTCGGTTTCGCGGATGTTCGCGAGAAACTGGTTGCCCAGACCTTCGCCCTTGCTCGCGCCGGCCACGAGGCCCGCGATGTCGACGAATTCCACCACCGCCGGCAGGATGCGCTCCGGCTTGACGATTTCAGCGAGCGCCGTCAACCGCGCGTCCGGCACTTCGACGATGCCGACGTTCGGCTCGATCGTGCAGAACGGATAATTTTCGGCGGCGATGCCCGCCTTGGTCAGCGCATTGAACAGGGTGGACTTGCCGACGTTAGGCAAGCCGACGATGCCGCATTTGAGGCTCATGGAAATCCTTCAGTGAATCAGCAAGTTGCGTGATGCGCTCGACGCTGTGTGCTGGATGCGAAAGCGTTCGTGATGGCGCGGCAATGGGCCGCAGCGGAGCGAGACAAGACACCAAATCGGGGCGTTGGCTCAACGATTTAGTGCGAGTTTTGTCACGGAAGTCGCGATTGTAACTCTTTCGGGTGAGCTTTCCGGGTGAGGGAGCTGGAAGGCCGGAACGGACACTGGCATGGCCGCCGGTTTTCGAGCCGAAATGCCGCACCTACCGATCCGTCCCCTGCAACCCCCGCAGCTATAATGCGCGGATGAATGCACACCACCAGACCTTTGATGTCGCCGTGGTCGGCGGCGGGCTCGTCGGCAAGACCGCGGCGCTTGCGCTGACGCAAAACGGGCTGCGCGTGGCGCTGCTCGCGCAACCTTGTGCGCCGTTGCCGGCCGGAGCCATGTTCGACTCGCGGGTCTACGCGCTGTCGTCGAGTTCACAGGCTTTGCTGGAGCGATTGCGGGTCTGGCAGGCGCTCGATCTGTCGCGTCTGGGTCCCGTCTACGACATGCGGGTCTATGGCGACGCACACGCTGAACTGCATTTCTCCGCATTTCAGGCGTCCGTGCCGCAACTGGCGTGGATCGTCGAATCGTCGCTGATCGAGCGCGCGCTGGATGCCGCGCTGCGTTTCCAGCCGAATCTCACCTGGATCGACTCGCGCGCGCAGGCGCTCGATTTCAATGCCGATGGCGCGAGCGTCGGTCTGGGCAACGGCAACGTGCTCGAGGCCGATCTGGTGGTCGGCGCGGACGGCGCGCATTCGTGGGTGCGCGCGCAGATCGGTTCGAAGATGAACCGGCGCGATTACAGGCAAACGGGTGTGGTCGCGAACTTCAAGGCTGAGAAGCCGCACGGCGAAACGGCGTATCAGTGGTTCAAGGACGGCGAAATCATCGCGCTGCTGCCGATGCCGGACGGCCACGTGTCGCTGGTCTGGTCGGCGCGCACGGAACACGCCGAGCAACTGGTCGCGCTCGATCCGGCGCAACTCGCCGCCGAAGTCGAACGCGTGACGGGCGGCCAGTTCGGCGCGCTCGAATGCGTGACGCCCGCCCAAGGCTTCCCGCTTGCGTTGCAAACGGTCGACCGCCTGGTGGCGCCGCGCGTCGCGCTGGTCGGCGATGCCGCGCATCTGATTCACCCGTTGGCCGGCCAGGGCATGAACCTGGGTTTGCGCGACGTCGCCGCGCTCGCCGAGACGGTGGCCGGCAAGGAAGCATTCCGCGATCTCGGCGACATGGTGCTGTTGCGCCGCTACGAACGCGCCCGCCGCGAAGACATCCGCGCGCTGATGATCGCCACCGATGGTCTGCAAAAACTCTTCTCTGTTCCCGGTCCGCTCGCCAAGGCCTTGCGCAATACCGGCATGGCCTTCGTCGGCGCGCAACCGTTGATCAAGCGCTGGCTGGTGTCGGCGGCGTTGGGCTAGAGCGTGCGCCCGCCCGCATGCCCGGATCTGCGAGACGGGTATGATGAACGGACGGACGCCATTCTGGTCAGACCAAAGACGTCGCAAAAACGCGCGCCTCATACGCTAGAACCCAGGAATTCATTCAGTATGAAGAAATCACTCCGCATTGCGGCCGTTGTACTCGCGATTGCCGCCGTGACGGTCGGCTGCTCCGCGCAGGCCGATCAAGCCACCGACAAGCTCAAAGCCACGCTGCAAACGCGTCTCGCCGACGTGACGATCAAGAGCGTCACGAAGTCGCCGATTGCCGGCCTCTACGAAGTGAACCTTGGCACGCAGATCGTCTATAGCGACGCGAACGGCGATTACCTGATGCTCGGCGACCTCGTCGATGCGAAGACGCGCAAGAATCTGACGGAAGCGCGTCTGTCGGAAACCAACCGTATCGATTTCGCGAGCTTGCCGTTCGCGAATGCGGTGAAGGTCGTCAAGGGCAACGGCGCGCGCAAGATCGCCGTGTTCTCCGATCCGAACTGCCCGTACTGCAAGCAGCTCGAAACCACGCTCAAGTCGATCGACAACGTGACGGTTTACACCTTCCTGTACCCGGTGCTGTCGCCGGATTCGACGGCGAAGTCGAAGTCGATCTGGTGCTCGAGCGACCGCGCGAAGGCGTGGGAATCGTGGATGCAGGACCATCAGGCGCCCACTGCAGCCGGCACGTGCGATACCGCCGCGCTCGACAGGAACCTGGCGCTCGGCCGCGCGATGAATGTCGAGGGCACGCCCACCGTGTTCCTCGCCGACGGCCGCCGCTTGCCAGGCGCGGTACCGGCAGACCGGCTGGACAAGGAAATGTCCGCCGTGCACTAGGCGTGCAACACGAATTAAACAGAGGAGGCGCGGCGTGCGCCTCCTTTCACATCAAGCCCTGAATATCCTCGCCTGAAATCTCCCAACCGCCGCCGATGAAGCCGATCCGCTACACCATCGTTCCCAAGCAGCCCGCAGCACATCTGTTCGAAGTCACCGTGACCGTCGCCGATCCCGATCCGGCCGGCCAGCGTTTCATGCTGCCGGTGTGGATTCCGGGCAGCTACATGGTGCGCGAATTCGCGCGCAACATCGTCACGCTGCGTGCCTTCAACGACGCGGGCCGCAAAGTGCGCGTCGAGAAGACGGACAAGCAGACGTGGCAGGCCGCGCCGGTCAAAGGTGCGCTGACGCTGCGCTACGAAGTGTATGCATGGGATCTGTCGGTGCGCGCAGCGCATCTGGACGACACGACCGGCTTTTTCAACGGCACCAGCGTGTTTCTGTCGCCGCTCGGTCACGAGGAAGCGCAGTGCGTGGTGGATATTCAGAAGCCGGAGGGTCCGGCGTATCGCAACTGGCGGGTCGCGACCGCGTTGCCGGAAGCGCGCGGAACCCGGCGCTACGGTTTCGGCGAGTACCGCGCGCAGAACTACGACGAGCTGATCGATCATCCGGTCACGCTGGGTGAATTCGCGCTGGCGACCTTCAAGGCGCATGGCGTGCCGCACGACATCGTGATCGCCGGGCGTGTGGTCGGGCTCGACATGGCGCGGCTGTCCGCCGACCTGAAGCGCATCTGCGAAGCGCAGATCGCGTTGTTCGAGCCGAAGTCGAAGAAAGCGCCGGTCGAGCGCTATGTGTTCATGACGCAGGCTGTTGCCGACGGTTACGGCGGCCTGGAGCATCGCGCGTCGACGGCGCTGATCTGCAGCCGCGGCGATCTTCCGGTGGAAGGCCGCGAAGCGCTCACCGAAGGCTACCGAACCTACCTCGGCCTGTGCAGCCACGAATATTTCCACACGTGGAACGTGAAGCGCATCAAGCCGGCCGTATTTGCGCCGTACGACCTCACCCGCGAGAACTACACGTCGCTGCTGTGGCTATTCGAAGGCTTCACGTCGTATTACGACGATTTGATGCTGGTGCGCAGCGGCGTCATTACGCAGGAAGACTATCTCGGCATGGTCGGCAAGGTGATCGGCGGCGTGCTGCGCGGCAGCGGCCGCCAGAAGCAGACGGTCGCCGAGAGCTCGTTCGACGCGTGGGTCAAGTATTACCGGCAGGACGAAAACGCGCCGAACGCGATCGTCAGCTATTACACGAAGGGCTCGCTTGTCGCGCTGGCGTTCGATCTGACGATTCGCGCGCAAACCAGTAACCGCAAATCGCTCGATGACGTAATGCGTCTGCTGTGGCAGCGCTTCGGGCGGGACTTTTATCGTGGCAAGCCGAGCGGCGTCGAAGAAAGCGAGATCGAGGCGATTTTCGCGGAAGCGACCGGCGCGCAGCTGGGCGAACTGTTTGCCGACGCCGTGCACGGCACGCGCGACCTGCCGCTCGACACGCTGCTGGCGCCGTACGGTGTCACGCTCGCACCCGAGCCGGACAAGAACGGCAAGCCTTCGCTCGGCGCGCGCGTGCGCGGCGGCGCGGATTGCACGCTAACGGCCGTCCACGACGGCAGCGCGGCGCAAAAAGCCGGGCTGTCGGCCGGCGACGTGCTGATCGCGATCGACGGCCTGCGCGTGACCGGCTCGAATCTTGACACGCTGCTGTCACGCTATCTGCCGGGCGCGAAAGTTGAGGTTCACGCGTTCCGCCGCGACGAGCTGCGCACCGCGCAAGTCAAGCTGGACGGCCCTGAGGTGGCGCGCTACAAGCTCACCGCGAGCGACGGGCGGCCCGCCGCGCGCAAGGCGCGTGGCCGCTGGCTGGTAAGCTGATCGTAATCATGGCCGTCGTAAATCGACGGCGCAGGGCGGCGGATTGTTCTATCCATGCAACAATCCGTCGCTGCCGGATGGCTTTTTCCCGGGCTGGTAAAAAAACACAATGGCTCCACTCGCGCAACACTGCGCGCCCCTACTGGAGTCAACCATGACCACGATCCTGCAAATCAACTCGGCAGCCCGCTCGCAAGGCGCAAACTCGACGTTGCTCGTCAACGAACTGACCGCCAAGCTGCAACAATCGAATCCGGGCGCGCAAGTCGTCGTCCGTGACCTGCAAGCTGAACCGCTGCCGCACCTGGACGACGCCGTCCTCGGCGCGTTCTTCACGCCGGCCGACCAGCGCACGCCGGAACAAGCCGCGATTTCTGCACGCAGCGAAGCGCTGATCGCCGAACTGCAAGCCGCCGACATCGTCGTGATCGGTGCGCCGATGTACAACTTCGGTATTTCGTCGCAACTGAAGACGTACTTCGACTTCATCGCACGCGCTGGCATCACCTTCCAGTACACGGCGAACGGTCCGGAAGGTCTCGTGAAGGGCAAGAAGGTTTACGTGGTGTCGGCACGCGGCGGCAAGTATCTGGGCACCCCGAACGACAGCCAAACCCCGTATCTGAAGAGCTTCCTCGGCTTCCTCGGCATGACCGATGTGAACTTCATCTACGCCGAAGGCCTGAACATGGGCCCGGACGCAGCAGGTGCGGCGCTGGCGAGCGCGCGCGAAGCGATCGCTGCTGCGTAAGGTGTGCTCCGCCGCGCCAGTTTTATCGCGGCGAATGAAAAAAACGCCACGGAATGTAAGTTCCGTGGCGTTTTTGTTTGTGCTTCAGCGCTGACGAAAACGCGGCTTTACGCGAGCATTTGCGCTTCGTCGGGCAAGCGCCAATCGATCGGTTGGCGGCCGTGCTTGGCGAGATACGCGTTGGCCGACGCAAAATGCCCGCAGCCGAGAAAGCCGCGGTGCGCCGACAGCGGCGACGGATGCGGCGCTTCCAGCACGTAATGCGACTTGCCGCCGAGCAGCGCGCGTTTCGCTTGCGCATGCGCGCCCCACAGCATGAAGACCAGGCCGTCGTGGCGCATCGCCAGTTCGTGAATCAAGGTGTCCGTGCATTTCTCCCAGCCGCGTTTCGCGTGGCTCGCAGCCGAATTGCGCTCGACGGTCAGCACCGTGTTCAGCAGCAGCACGCCTTGTCTGGCCCAAGCGTCGAGGCAGCCGTGACGCGGCGGCTCGTAGCCCAGGCTCGCGGCGATTTCCTTGAAGATGTTGCGCAGCGACGGCGGCGGACGCACGGCCGGCGGCACGGAAAACGCGAGTCCGTGGGCTTGCGGCGTGCCGCGGTCTTCGCCGTGGTACGGATCCTGGCCGAGGATCACGACTTTTACTTCGTCGGGACTGGTTAGGCGCAGCGCGCGAAAGACGTCGGCGGGGTAGACGGTTTTGCCGGCCGCGCGCTCACCGTCGATGAACCGGCACAGCGGCGCGTAGGCGTCGCTTTCGGTGAACGGACGGAGATGCTCGCGCCAGGCGGGTGGCAGGGCGGCGAATTGGGCTTCTAGCGTTGGCGGGGCATCGGTGCTGGCTGATTGCATCTGCATGGCCGCTGCGTTGGCGGGCGTGGTGGTGGCGTCGCCGAACAACGAGGCCTGCGACGGATTGGTGCGGTTGCGGGAAGCTGAGGTCATGGCGGAGAAGTGTCGCAGCAAACGCGCTGTTGCTCAAGATGCGTTCGCTGCGCGGCGTTGGCGCAAGGCACAGTCTGACGGGAAGCGGGCGGAGCGGGTGTCATGCGGCCGCGCGTGATTGGTTTTATGGTTGGCCTGTAAGGCGAGCAGCGACCCGAACTGCAACCGGCCCGACCAGCGCGATGCGTCGTCGCGCTTGCCACCACCGCTCAGGCTGCCCGCAACTGATACCCGCGTTGCGCTTTGCTGATGTTGTCCGGCGCAAGGCCGGCGACCTGTTTGCCGAGCTCGCTCGCGAGCGTGTTCAGCGCGGCTTCATCGCCGGATTTCAGTTCGAGTTCGACTTCTGAGATCGGCGCGCGGCGGGTTTCGCCGTTTACCTCCGCGAGCACGTCGCCTTGGTCGATCGCGGCTTCGACTTCTGAGCCGTCCAGCTCGATATGCCAGAGCGTGCGCGTGAAGTTCGTGCGGAACAGTTCGATCAACGCCGGCGCTGCCTGGCGCAAGGCCTCTGCGGCAGCGGGTTCGTCGCACGCGTGCAGCAAAGCGTCGATCTCGAGTTTTTCACCGGCCACCGGCATTTCCCATTCGTGCCGGCTGTGCAAACCATGCTTCGCATTGCCCACCGTCTTGTAGGTTTGCAGCCAGCCGTCCGGCGTGTGCCGCAGGCGCAGCGCGCTCTTCGCACTCGCTAAAGCCAGTTTGGGCGTATCGAAGTAAATATTCGCCAGCTTGACCGGGCGGCCCTCGTCGCCGGTGCGCGCGACGAACCACCGCGTCGCCGCGTTCACCTGGCTCACCGGCAGCGCCAGCTTGATTTCCCGTTCCATGCTCATGATTGGTTCCGCTACATGCTGCGTGCTGAAGCCGCGTTCAGAAAAACATCCGCGCAAGTTCCACGCCCGGCTCTTCTGCGCGCATGAACGCCTCGCCGACGAGGAATGTATGCACGTCCATCGCCCGCAACCGTTCGACATCGACGCGCGACAGGAGACCCGACTCGGTGACGACGATACGGTCGTCCGGAATCGATTCGAGCATGCCGATGGTCGTGTCGATCGACGTTTCGAACGTGCGCAGATTGCGGTTGTTGATGCCGATTAGCGGCGTCTTCAGCGTGAGCGCTTCCGTCAATTCGTTGCGGTCATGCACTTCGACCAGTACCGCCAGACCCAGCGAATGCGCGAGCGCTTCGAGATCCTGCATCTGCGACGTTTCGAGCGCGGCAGCGATCAGCAGGATCGCGTCGGCGCCCATCGCGCGGGCCTCGACGATCTGATACGGATCGACGATGAAGTCTTTGCGCAGCACCGGCAGGCTGCAGGCGGCGCGCGCCTGTTCGAGATACGCAATGCTGCCCTGGAAGAACTGCACGTCGGTGAGAACGGAGAGACAGGCTGCGCCGTGTTTTTCGTACGAGCGGGCGATATCCGCCGGCACGAAATGCTCGCGTAGCACGCCCTTGGATGGGCTCGCTTTTTTCACCTCGGCGATCACGGCGGCAAGACCTGCTGCGTGTTTCGCGCGCAGTGCGCCGACGAAATCGCGAATATCGCGTGTCGACGCTTCGAGGCGCAGTTCTTCAAGCGGCGCGCTCTGTTCGGCCGCGCGGACTTCTTCGCGTTTGACCGCGATGATGCGGTCGAGGATGTCGCTCATGAGTGTCTCGCTACGTGGTTACTGCTTGAATTGCTGGGTGAATCGGATCAGTTCGTCGACCTTCGCGCGTGCTTTGCCGCTCGCGATCGCTTCCCGCGCCAACTGGATGCCGTCCGCAATCGATGCCGCCACGTTCGCCGAATACAGCGCCGTGCCGGCGTTCAGCGTGACGATTTCGCGCGCGACGCCAGGCTTGTTGTCGAGCGCTTCGAGCAGCATCACTTTGGATTCGGCGGCGTCGGCCACTTTCAGTGTGCGGTTCGACACCATCTGCATGCCGAAGTCTTCCGGATGAATCTCGTACTCGTGCACCTCGCCGTCGCGCAGTTCGCCGACTTGCGTGGCCGCGCCGAGCGAGACTTCGTCCATGCCGTCCATACCGTACACCACCAGCACGTGTTTCGCGCCGAGGCGCTGCATCACGCGCACCTGAATGCCGACGAGGTCGGCGTGGAATACGCCCATCAGCTGATTCGGCGCGCCGGCCGGATTGGTCAGCGGTCCGAGAATGTTGAAGATGGTCCGCACGCCGAGCTCGCGGCGCACTGGCGCGATATTCTTCATGGCCGGATGATGGTTCGGCGCGAACATGAAGCCCATGCCGGTTTCGGCAATCGATGCCGCCACCTGTTCCGGCTGCAGATCGATATTGACGCCGAGCGCTTCGAGCACGTCCGCGCTGCCCGACTTGCTCGACACGCCGCGATTGCCGTGCTTCGCGACCTTTGCGCCGGCCGCGGCGGAGACGAACATCGTTGCCGTGGAAATGTTGAAGGTGTGCGAACCGTCGCCGCCGGTGCCGACGATATCGACGAAGTTCGAGTTGTCCTGCACCTCGACGTGCCGGGCAAATTCACGCATCACCGTGGCGGCAGCGGTGATTTCGCCGATGGTCTCTTTTTTGACGCGCAAGCCGGTGATGATCGCCGCCGCCATCACGGGCGACAGTTCGCCGCGCATGATGAGGCGCATCAGGTGCAGCATTTCGTCGTGGAAAATTTCGCGGTGCTCGATCGTGCGCTGCAACGCTTCCTGGGGCGTAATCGTCATGATGTCGTCTCTCTTCATCAAGCGTTGCGTGGTGTCGCGGCGGTCTTCGACTGCTTTACGAAATTCTCGAGCAGCGCGTGGCCGTGTTCGGACAGGATCGACTCCGGATGGAATTGCACGCCTTCTACAGCCAGCTCCCTGTGACGCACGCCCATGATTTCGCCGTCCTCGGTCCATGCGGACACTTCGAGGCAGTCGGGCAGCGATTCGCGTTCGATCGCGAGCGAGTGATAGCGGGTCACGACGAAATGCTTCGGCAGGTCGGCGAATACGCCTTTGCAGTCGGTTTCGATGGTGCTCACCTTGCCGTGCATGATGGTTTGCGCACGCACCACGCGGCCGCCGAACGCTTCACCGATCGCCTGATGGCCGAGGCAGACGCCGAGAATCGGCATCTTGCCGGCGAATTCGCGCAGTACGTCCAGCGTAATGCCGGCGTGTTGCGGATTGCTCGGGCCAGGCGACAGGCAGATGCGCTCGGGGTTGAGTTTTGCGATTTCGTCCAGCGTGATTTCGTCGTTCCGATAGGTGCGCACGTCTTCGCCAAGTTCGCCGAAGTACTGCACCAGGTTGTAGGTGAACGAATCGTAGTTGTCGATCATTAGCAGCATGGTCTGTCTCCGGTCAGAAGTCGCTATCGAGGCCGTCTTGCACCTGCTCGGCGGCGCGCAATACCGCACGCGCCTTGTTCTCGGTCTCTTGCCATTCGGATTCCGGCACCGAATCCGCGACCACACCCGCTGCCGCCTGCACATACAGATTGCCGTTATGGATCACGCCGGTGCGAATCGTGATGGCCATGTCCATTTCGCCCGTGAACGACAGATAGCCGACTGCGCCGCCGTACAAGCCGCGCTTCACGGGTTCCAGTTCGTCGATCAACTCCATTGCGCGGACCTTCGGCGCGCCGGACAGCGTGCCGGCCGGGAAGGTAGCGCGCAGCACGTCGAAATTGGTGGTGCCGGGTTTCAGCTTGCCTTCGACCGAACTCACGATGTGCTGCACGTGCGAGTACTTTTCGATCGCCATCTGATCGGTGACGGTCACCGAGCCGATCTGCGAAATACGGCCGACGTCGTTACGCGCGAGGTCGATCAGCATCACGTGCTCGGCGATTTCCTTCGGATCGTTCAGCAGTTCGGTGGCGAGTTCTGCATCGCGTTCCGGCGTATTGCCGCGCGGACGCGTGCCGGCGAGCGGGCGGATCGTCACGATGCGGTCTTCGCCGCGCTTTTCCTGGCGCACCAGGATTTCCGGCGACGCACCGACCACGTGGAAGTCGCCGAAGTTGTAGTAATACATATACGGCGACGGATTCAGCGAGCGCAGCGCGCGATACAGCGACAACGGATTGTCGCGATACGGCTTGGTCAGACGCTGGCCGACCTGAACCTGCATCAACTCGCCGGCGGCGATGTATTCCTTCGCCTTGCGCACGGCGGCCAGATAGTCGTCTTTCGCGAATTCGCGGTAGGTCTCGGTGCGCACGCTGGCCGACGTGACCGGCGGCTGCACGGTCGCGCGCAAACGCTGACGCAAATCACGCAGACGCTGTTTGGCTCGCGTGTAGGCTTCCGGCTGCGTCGGATCGGCGTAGACCACGAGGTAAAGCTTGCCCGCGAGGTTATCGATCACCGCAACTTCTTCGGTCAGCAGCAACTGGATGTCGGGCAGGTTCAGATCGTCTTTCGGCGCGGTGTGAGCGAGCTTTTTCTCGATGTAGCGCACTGCATCATAGCCGAAGTAACCAGCCAGCCCGCCCGCGAAACGCGGCAAGCCGGGGCGTTGCGCGACTTTGAAGCGGCTCTGGAATTGCTGGATGAACTCGAGCGGATCGCCTTCGTGCGTTTCGACGACCTTGCCGTCCCGCACCACTTCCGACACGCCGTTACGGGTGCGCAGCAGCGTGCGCGCCGGCAGGCCGATGAACGAATAGCGGCCGAAGCGTTCGCCGCCCACCACCGATTCCAGCAGGAACGAGTTGGCGCCGTTGCGTTCGCTTTGCGCGAGCTTCAGGTAGAGCGAGAGCGGCGTTTCGAGGTCGGCGAGCGCTTCGGCGATCAGCGGAATGCGATTGAAACCCTCATTGGCGAGGGACTGGAATTCGAGTTCGGTCATGTTCCGATCCTGTTCGTACGTCCGGCGGCAGCGTGCGTCGGACAAAGCGGGGCGTTGCGCGGCCGGTCAGGCATTCGTTCGACGTTTCGACACGATGATACCGACCGGCGCGAGTTTCCCATCGACGCATGCAACGGGTTTCAGCACATAAGCGGTACTTTGCGGGTACACGAAGGCCGAATCAACCGATGTAGCGAAACAAGGTGATGGAAAAAACGCGTGAGCGCAGCGAAGTAAAAAACGGTTGCGGAAGACGAGCTTCAGCGTACCTCAGGCGAGGTTAGCGCGACCAGCGACGCCAGGGCCAGGCTCCCCGGTCGATGCTAATCAGACTCCGTTTTTTATTCAGAAACATGAGGATGAAGGACTTTTCAAGTCGTGGATTGGTGCGCTGCGATAGCCTTCGCGGCATCGAGCAGCGAGGCAACTATACCATCGGATTTTATTGTTTGTATAGCTTGGCCGTGGTTGTAGCCGTAAGGCACCGTCAGCGTCGCCATGCCTGCGGCGCGGCCTGCCAGCGCGTCGTTTTCCGAATCGCCGATGGCTACCGTGGCTTGCGGCTCGACACCTAACTGTGCCGCGGCGGTGAGCATCGGCAACGGATCCGGTTTCTTCTTCGGCAGGCTGTCGCCGCCGAGCACGACACTGAAATACTGGTTGAGCCCGTACTGCTGCAGCAATTCAACCGCGAAACGATGCGGTTTGTTGGTGACGCAGGCGAGCTTGAGGCCGGCATCGCGCATGGCGATCAGCCCGGCTTCGACATCGGGATATAGCCGCGTGTGCAAGCCATTGATCTTCGCGTACTCCGCCTGATAGATCGCAAGCGCCTCGTCGAAACGGTCCTGCGCGTGGGCCGTTTCGAAGCGCGGCGCCAGCACGCTGCGGATCAGATGCTCCGAACCCTTGCCGACATAGCCGACCACTTCCTCGCGCGAAGTCTCCGTCGCATCGAGTTGCGCGAGCATGCCGTTCAGGCCGGCGGTGAAATCGTCGGCGGTGTCGATCATCGTGCCGTCGAGGTCGATGATTGCGGCTTGCAGACGCGGGCCGGTGAAGGTCGGGGTAGGGAACGCAGTCGTCATGCTCAGTATTCGATCTCAGTGCTGGATGTTGGCGAGCGCGCTGCGCATCTTGTCGATCACGGCCTTGTGATCCGGCGCGCCGAAGATCGCCGAGCCGGCCACGAACGTGTCCGCGCCAGCCGCCGCGATTTCGGCGATGTTGTCGATCTTCACGCCGCCGTCCACTTCGAGATGAATCTCGCGGCCGGTCTTTTCCGTGTACGCGTCGATCCGCTTGCGCGCCTCGCGTAGCTTGTTGAGCGCCTCGGGAATGAACGATTGGCCGCCGAAGCCCGGGTTCACCGACATGATCAGCACCAGGTCGAGCTTGTCCATCACGTGATCCAGATAATTCAGCGACGTAGCCGGATTGAACACGAGACCGGCCTTGCAGCCGTGGTCGCGAATCAGCGACAGCGTGCGGTCGATATGGTCCGAGCCTTCCGGATGGAAGCTGATCAGGTTGGCGCCGGCCTTGGCGAAATCCGGCACGATGCGGTCGACCGGACGCACCATCAAGTGCACGTCGATCGGCACGTCCACGTGCGGGCGGATCGCTTCGCAGACGAGCGGGCCGATCGTCAGATTCGGCACGTAGTGGTTGTCCATCACGTCGAAGTGAATCCAGTCGGCGCCGGCGGCGACAACGTTGCGGACTTCTTCGCCAAGGCGCGCGAAATCGGCGGACAGGATGCTGGGAGCGATGCGGAATTGCGTCATGGCGGGGGGCGGATGCAAGCGGGAAAACGCCATTTTACCGGTTTGTGCGGTTGCGAACTGGCTCGCGGGTGCATCGATGTGGGTTTCGAATGGCGTGCCGAAGGCGACAAAACGCCTTAAAAGCCCTTGGCCGAAGGGATTTGTCCGGTTGCGGGCGTGCCGCGCATCAAGCAGAATGCCAAACCATAAGCGCCGCTTCGCCAATGCACCCGCGAACCATTGGCGCTCGGGCCTCCCCGCGATTTTCCAGCCCCCCGTTTTATCAAACCGGAATCAGGATGAGTCAGTACGAATTCAGCGTCTCGGCGCAGGTGCAGTATCTGCTCGAAGAGTCGGACCCGGAGCGCCGCCAGTATGCGTTTGCATACACGCTGACTATCCGTAACAGCGGCCAGGTGCCGGCGCAACTGATTGCGCGCCACTGGGTGATCACCGATAGCGACAAGAACGTGCAAGAGGTGAAAGGTCTTGGCGTGGTCGGCCATCAGCCGCTGCTCAAACCCGGCGAGCAGTTCGAATATACGAGTTGGGCGGTGATCGCCACGCCCGTTGGCACGATGCGCGGCGAGTATTTCTGCGTGGCCGAGGACGGTGAACGCTTCGACGCGCCCGTGCCCGAGTTCATCCTGCGCATGCCACGTACGTTGCATTGAACCGAGGGCGCGGCCCGCGGTCTTTAAAGAGCTTTGCCGTGCAGCGTTACTGCGGTTTTTTCTGCTTTTGCTGTTCACTATTGTTGGCGCGTGCGGCTTTTTTCTTGCCGGACGATGTCCACACAACGATAAAGACGAGCAGGAAGAGCGCGAGGAGCGATTCCAGCGCGAAGATGAGCATCGGGTATTCGTCGAACAGATCAGACATGGCGGTTTCCATCAAGAACGAACATTGTATGCGTTTTGTCCGCACGGCCGGGGCATGGCTCGGGGCGCTTTCGGTTGCTGTCATGCTGGCTTCCTGCGGTGGCAGCGGTGCAGTCCGGCCTTCGGTTTCGCCGCCCACGGGCACCGCGATCATACCTGGACAGATTGCCCCGGCGCGGCTCACAGCAGTAGCATGGCAGCAAGTGCCGGGCTGGCAGGACGACTCGCTGATCGGCGCAACGGCCGCGTTGCGGCAAAACTGTCTGAGGCTGGCACGACAACCGAACTGGGCGCGCGCATGTGCGGCGGCCGCGCAGATCGACGACCTCGACGTTACCGGCGCGCGTGCATTTTTCGAGGCCTATTTCACGCCTTTCCAGCTAGCCAATAACGACGGCACGCTCGACGGCCTCGTCACCGGTTACTACGAGCCGTTGCTGCGCGGTTCGCGCACGCGGCACGGTGTGTACCAGACTGCGCTGTATCGCTGGCCGTCCGGTTATCGCGCCGGCGCGCCGCTACCGGCGCGTGCGCAACTCGAGCGCGCGGGCGTGCTAAACGGTAATGAACTGGTATGGGTCGACGATCCGATCGAAGCGTTCTTCCTGCAAGTACAAGGGTCCGGACGCATCGTGATGGAAGACGGCAGCGTGATGCGGCTCGGCTTTGGCGGCACGAACAATCAGCCGTACAAGTCGATCGGACGCTGGCTGCTCGATCGCGGCGAACTTACGCCGGCGCAGGCGACCATGCAGGGCATCAAGGCATGGGCGCGCGCAAATCCGGCACGGGTCGATGCGCTCCTCGACACGAATCCGCGTTTCGTGTTCTTCCGCGAAATGCCGTCCGGCGAGAGCGTACCGAGTGGCGGCGCCGACGGTCCGATCGGTGCGCTGGGTGTGCCACTGACGCCGGAACGGTCGATTGCCGTCGACCCGTCTTCGATTCCTCTTGGTACGCCGGTGTTTTTGCAGACCACGCGTCCATTGACGAACTCGCCGATGAATCGCCTCGTATTTGCGCAGGACACGGGTTCCGCGATCAAAGGCGGCGTGCGCGCCGATTACTTCTGGGGCCTCGGCGACGATGCCGGCGATCTGGCCGGCAAGATGAAGCAGGGCGGCCGGATGTGGCTGTTGCTGCCGAACTCCTGAGGGATTGGCGGCGCGCGGGCGGCATTGTCCTGACTGGGCATGCCGCCCTTGGCCGATCTTCTGCCCTGGCGTGTTGCAGTTGCGATGGCCTTCTGCTTTCACCCACCGGCGGCCGTCCGCCGGCTCAAGGCCCGGACTTGCGCTTGTCCACCACTCGTCGCGCCTTGCCCACCGAACGCTCGATTCCGTTCACAGCCAGCACATTGACTACCGCGCTGACCCCGATCAGCGCCTTGATGTCATAGGTCAGCGCCTGTTTTGCCGCGTGCAGCGCGGCTGTATCCGGCGCCGCTTCCGGGCAGGGCTCGACGTTCAGCGTCAATACATCGAGCGGACCTTCCTTCGTCAGCACGATTTGATAGTGAGGCGCGAGGGCGTGCTGCTTGAGCAGCAATTCTTCAATCTGCGTCGGGAACACGTTGACGCCGCGCACGATCATCATGTCGTCCGAGCGGCCGGTGATCTTTTCCATCCGGCGCATGGTGCGGGCGCTGCCCGGCAAGAGGCGTGTCAGATCGCGCGTCCGGTAACGGACGATCGGCAGCGCTTCCTTGGTCAACGACGTAAACACCAGTTCGCCGAGTTCGCCGTCCGGCAGCACCTCGCCGGTTTCGGGATCGATGATCTCGGGATAGAAATGATCTTCCCAGATGGTCGGGCCGTCTTTGGTCTCGACACACTCCGACGCCACGCCCGGTCCAATTATTTCGGACAAGCCATAAATATCGACCGCGTCGATGCCCATGCGTTTTTCAATCGCCTGGCGCATGTCGTTGGTCCACGGCTCCGCGCCGAAGATGCCGATGCGCAGCGAGCAGCTGGCCGGATCGACGCCTTGCCGTTCGAGTTCGTCGGCGATCGACAGCATGTAGCTTGGCGTCACCATGATGATGTCCGGGCGGAAATCCTGGATCAGTTGCACCTGCTTTTCGGTCTGACCGCCGCCGAACGGGATCACCGTCAGGCCCGCGCGCTCAGCGCCGTAGTGCGCGCCGAGGCCACCCGTGAACAGGCCATAGCCGTAGCTCACATGCACCTTATCGCCACGCTTCGCGCCGGCGGCACGGATCGAACGCGCCACGAGATTCGCCCACGTGTCGATATCGCGCGCGGTGTAACCGACCACCGTCGGCTTGCCCGTCGTTCCCGACGATGCGTGAATCCGAGATATCTGTTCCTGCGGCACTGCGAACATGCCGAAAGGGTAGTTGTCGCGCAGATCCTTCTTGGTTGTGAAGGGGAAGCGCGACAGGTCGGCGAGGGTCTTCACGTCGCTCGGATGAACGCCCGCTTCATCGAATTTGCCCCGATATACCGGCGAATTCTCGTAAGCGTGGTTCAGCGACCATTTGAGCCGTTCGAGCTGAAGCGCAGCAAGTTCGTCACGGCTGGCTGTCTCGATCGGATCGAGCGGGAGGGCGGTAGTCATCGAATGTCTCCTTGCTGCTTCAATGCTTGAGTCTGGTGAGCGGTGCGCGATCGGGTGTGAAAATCGGGGCTACGGGCTACGGGCTGCTCGGCGGGCTGGCTATCCATGCGCCGTTAATGTGCCGTTCAGTCACCCATAGGAATCAGGTTGCCTTTGATTTGCGCCGATTTGCCGCGAAACATCGCCACGGTTTCCTGAGCGCGATTCGTCACGCGAATATCGTAGATGCCGGTGCGGCCGCTCAGCGTTTGCTCGAAGGCTTCAGCCGTCAGCACGTCGCCGCCTTGCACCGGCCGCAGAAACTCGATCGAGCAGCCGGCCGCGACTGTGTTGATGTTGTAGGTGTTGCAGGCGAAGGCGAACGTGGAATCTGCGAGCGTGAAAATCAGGCCACCATGGCAGATCTGATGGCCGTTGAGGAAGTCGTCGCGCACGGCCATGCGCAAGCGCGCATATCCTGCGCGCACTTCTTCCACTTCGAGTCCGAGCGCCTGGCTGCATGCGTCGTTTTCGTACATGGCGGCAGCGGTTGCGCGGGCGAGTTCGTCCGGCGTCATGTGGGCGGGGCGGTTCGGTTGTGTAGACATGTCAGCAGCCCTCGAAGCGCGGCGCACGCTTTTCCACGAACGCTTGCACACCTTCGGCGTAATCGTGCGACGCACCGAGTTCGCGCTGCAAATCGCGTTCGAGATCGAGTTGCTGGTCGAGGGTTTGCGTTGCGCCCGCACGCATGGCCTGCTTGATCGCGGCGATGGCGCGCGTGGGTTGCTGTGCGAGTTGGGCCGCTAGCCTGGCCGCGGTGGCGGCGAGCTCCGCATCGTCAACCGTCTGCCAGATCAGCCCCCAGCTTTCGGCTTTCTCCGCGCTCAGTTTGTCGCCGGTGATGGCGAGGCCCAAGGCGCGTGCCATGCCTACGCGCTGTGGCAAAAACCAGGTGCCGCCCGAGTCCGGCACGAGACCAATCTTCACGAACGCTTGAATGAAGCTGGCCGAGCGAGCGGCAAGCACGAGATCGCAAGCCAGCGCGAGATTGGCGCCGGCTCCGGCAGCCGTGCCGTTGACCGCTGCGATCACCGGCAACGGCAGCGCTTGCAGCCGACGAATCAGCGGATTGAAATGCTCGTCGATCAGCTCGCCGAGATTGGTCATCGCGCCCGGCGTGAAGTCGAGATCCGCGAGATCCTGCCCGGCGCAGAAGCCGCGGCCCGCGCCGGTGAGCACGAGCGCACGTGCGCCGGATGCTTCGACCTGGCCGAGCGCGGCACTCAGTTCCCGATGCATCGCGCGCGTAAAGCTGTTGAGCTTGTCCGGGCGGTTTAGCGTGATGGTCGCTACATGGCTCGAGGCGTCGACGTCGACGCGGATCGCTTCATATGACATTGGGTGTCTCCTCAAAGTCTCTTTGACCGGTGCTCGCGGCGGCTCGACGTGATGTCAGAGCCGCTCGATCACCAATGCGATGCCTTGGCCGACGCCGATGCACATCGTGCAAAGCGCAAAGCGACCGTCGGTTCGTTCCAGCTGATACAGCGCTGTGGTGATCAAACGGGCGCCCGACGCGCCAAGCGGATGACCGAGTGCGATCGCTCCGCCATTCGGATTGACCCGTGGATCGTCGTCGCGCAGCCCAAGCGTGCGCAGAACTGCAAGTCCTTGCGATGCGAAGGCCTCGTTCAGTTCGATCACGTCGAATTGGTCGAGCGACATGCCCAGTTGCTTCAACAGCTTTTGCGTGGCCGGCGCCGGGCCGATGCCCATGATGCGCGGCTCGACCCCCGCCGTTGCCATGCCCACCACGCGTGCGCGGCGCCGCAGTCCGTATTGTTCGGCAGCCTCCCGATTCGCGAGCAACAGTGCGCAGGCGCCGTCGTTCACGCCCGATGCGTTGCCGGCGGTCACGCTGCCGTCGGCGCGGACCACGCCCTTGAGCTTGCCGAGGCTGTCGAGCGAAGTCTCGCGCGGATGTTCGTCAAACGTTACGCGCATGGGGTCGCCTTTCTTCTGCGCGATTTCGACGCCGACGATTTCCTGAGCCAGTGTGCCGTCGCGCTGTGCGCGAGCCGCCTTTTGCTGGCTCGATAGCGCAAAGACATCCTGATCCGCGCGGCTTATGCTGAATTCGACGGCGACGTTTTCCGCGGTCTCCGGCATCGAATCGACGCCGTATTGGCGCTTCATCAGCGGATTGATAAAGCGCCAGCCGATGGTCGTGTCGTGAATATCAGCTTGCCGCGAAAACGCGCTACTGGCCTTGCCCATCACGAACGGCGCACGCGTCATGCTGTCGACGCCGCCCGCGATCATCAGACGCGCTTCGCCCGCCTTGATGGCGCGCGCCGCGGTGCCGACCGCGTCCATGCCCGAGCCGCACAGGCGGTTGATGGTCGCGCCGGGCGCATTGGTCGGCAAACCAGCCAGCAATGCCGACATGCGGGCAACGTTGCGATTGTCTTCACCGGCCTGATTGGCGCAGCCATAGATCACATCGTCTAGCGCGAGCCAATCCACCCCTGGATTGCGCTCGATCAGCGCCTTGATCGGTACCGCACCGAGATCGTCGGCGCGGATATCCTTCAGGGCGCCGCCATAACGGCCGATAGGGGTGCGAATCGCGTCGCAAATGAAGGCGTCGTTCATGTGAGATTCCTGCTGGGACAGATCGGCGCGAAATGCCAATCCGATGTCTCATGTTAGTTAGGGTGCACGGTGCGGTCTATTCGGCCAAACGGCATAGGACGACAGCCGTGCTTTTGTCTTACGCCGTTTAGCCAGCTACCGCCGGCGCCGCTTTCGGTTCAACATGAACGCGGCTCTGAACTACGCGGAAGCGGTTCGCGACGAATGCGGCGTCAGCGAGCGCGGCGTTTGCTGCCGGATTCGCACCGGTGCCGTGGAAGTCGGAGAAGGCCGCCGATTGATTGACGAACACGCCGCCCGTCAAATTGATCGACAGTGCCACGCCGCCGCGAATCGACGCTTCATGCGCCTCGTCGAGCACAGCTTCGTCCGTGCTGTAGACCGACAGCGTCAGCGCGCCGTGCTCGGCGGCAGTCGCGCCGGCGAGATCGAGCGACTGCGCGGTCGAGTCCGTCGCGATGACGAACGAGATCGGGCCGAACCACTCCTTGGTGAACTGCGCGTGGTCCGTGGCGGCATCCAGCTGGAGCACAAGTGGTGTGCGCACGCGTGCGCCGGCAAAAGCAGGGTGTTCGAGCGACTGGCTCGCCACGAGAACGCGGCCGAGCTTGCCCGCTTCGTCGATACGTTGGGTTACGCCGTCGTTCTGAATCGCGCCGAGCAGTTCCACGGCACGGGCTGGGTCGGCAACCAGTTTTTGCACGGCGCCGGCAATGGCTTGAGCGACTTCGTCGAAACCAAGTGTGCCGTCAGCGGTGCGGATGCCGTCGCGCGGCACATAGATGTTTTGCGGAGCAGTGCACATCTGGCCCGAGTACAGGGCGAGCGAGAACGCGATATTGCGGGCGGCGGCTTTGATGTCGTCGACCGAGTCGATCACGATCTGGTTGACGCCGGCTTTTTCGGTGTAGACCTGCGCCTGATGCGCATTGCGCTCGAGCCACGTGCCGTTTTGCGTGCTGCCAGTGAAGTCGATCAGCTTGATGTCCGGGCGCAAGGCCAAATCCTGGACGAGCGGGCCATCGTTCGGTTCGGTCGCCAGCAGGGTGACGACGTTCGGATCGAAACCGGCTTCGCGCAGCACGTCGCGCGCGATTCGCACGGTCAGTGCGAGCGGCAGGATCGCCCCCGGATGCGGTTTGACGATGACCGTGTTGCCGGTGGCCAGATCGGCGAACAGGCCGGGGTAGCCGTTCCATGTCGGGAAGGTGCAGCAACCGAGCACAAGGCCAGTGCCGCGCGGCACAACGGTATAGCGCTTGTGCATCGCGAGCGGCGGATTTTTGCCCTGCGGCTTTTCCCAGTGGGCGTCCGCGGGGATACGGCGCAATTGGTCCCATGCATACACGACGGCTTCGAGCGCGCGGTCCTGTGCATGCGGGCCGCCGGCCTGGAAGGCCATCATGAATGCCTGGCCGGTTGTGTGCATTACGCTGTAGCCGATTTCGAAGCTGGCACGATTTACGCGAGCAAGGATCTCGAGACACACGCCGATCCATGCTTGCGGACCGGCTTCGCGCCAATCGCGCTGTGCGGCAGCGGCGGCGGCGATCAGCGCGTCAGGATCGGCCTTCGGATAGCGGACACCAAGCGGGAACCCAAACGGCGAGACTTCAGCCCCGACGGTTTCGCCGGTCGACGGCTGGTCAAGTTCGAAGGCCTTGTTCAGGTGTGTCTTGAACGCGGCTTCGCCGTCGGCGTTCGCTGTTTCCCCGTACACTTTCGGACTGGGCGTCTCGACGAATGGGCTCCAGTAGCCGCGCGTTTCAACCGCGGTGAGCGCCTTTTGCAGCGTGTCTTCGTGTTTGGTGAATAGCGGATGTGTCATGGCAGAGGGCTTGGCTGTACGTTGGGGAAAAGCCTGTCTAATAATTGACCGACCGGTTGGTTGGTGAATGTTAGCATTATTAAGACGGTCGCGCGAAGCGTTTTCGCGCGCCATCCACACTAGGAGGCGGCATGGCTTACGAGAACATTCTGGTTGAGACGCGGGGACGGGTCGGTTTGGTTACGCTGAATCGCCCGAAGGCGTTGAACGCTTTGAACGATGCGCTGATGGATGAATTGGGTGCTGCGCTGCGTGAGTTCGATGCGGACGACGCGATTGGTGCAATCGTGGTGACGGGAAGCGAGAAAGCGTTTGCCGCCGGCGCCGACATCGGCATGATGGCAACCTATTCCTATATGGACGTCTATAAAGGCGACTACATCACTCGCAACTGGGAAACGGTGCGCTCTATCCGCAAGCCGATCATCGCCGCCGTGGCCGGCTTCGCGCTTGGCGGCGGCTGCGAACTGGCGATGATGTGCGACATCATTTTTGCCGCTGACACCGCAAAGTTCGGCCAACCGGAAATCAAGCTCGGCATCATGCCGGGCGCAGGCGGCACGCAACGTCTACCGCGAGCTGTCTCGAAGGCGAAAGCAATGGACCTCTGCCTGACCGCCCGTTTCATGGATGCGGCTGAAGCGGAGCGCGCAGGATTGGTCTCGCGCATGATTCCGGCTGCGTCCTTAATTGACGAGGCAATCGCCGCGGCCGCGACCATCGCCGAGTTTCCTTTGCCTGCGGTGATGATGGTGAAGGAGTCGGTGAATCGCGCATATGAAACAACGCTGGCAGAAGGCGTGCATTTCGAGCGCCGCCTGTTCCACTCCCTGTTCGCGACTGAGGATCAGAAAGAGGGGATGGCCGCGTTCGTGGAGAAGCGGAAGCCTGTTTTCAAGCACCGTTAATATGCTTGTCAAAATAACGCTTGCAAGCCGTCGTCCGGCTCGCTAGAATCTCGCTCTTTCGCGCTTCGGACAACGGGGCGCGGGA
>NZ_JAWRXB010001840.1:0-229 GCF_046535245.1 Paraburkholderia sp. SIMBA_030 | reverse complement strand
ACGCGCACGCCGCCCGGCACCGAATGCACGAGGCCTTCGCGCTCCAGCAGCGCGATATCGCGCCGCACCGTCATGTGCGAGCAGCCCAGCGACTCCATCAACTGATGCAGCGACAGCACCTTGTCGCGCCGCAGCAGGCGCAGCATGGCTTCGCGCCGCTGATCGGGAATCAGCGGCGCCGTTGGGGTTTCGTCGGGTTGGGTCTTGCTCGGCATGCGGAATCTCTGGG
>NZ_JAWRXB010001839.1:0-229 GCF_046535245.1 Paraburkholderia sp. SIMBA_030 | reverse complement strand
GGCCTCGATCAGCGGGCGCGTGTGATGGTGCAGATCGTCGGCGGCAAGTGGAAGTTGGCCGGCGACTGAGTTCCACGGGAAATCACGCGATATCGGCTCATCGACATAACAAGGCACGTTCAATCGACGTGCCTTTTTTGTTGCCGGTGCAACGGCTTCGCAGCGTCGTTGCGTGGGTGAGGCGCGTGGTGTCGGGCAGGGCAGGGAGCAGTGAAGCAGGCAGCGGATA
>NZ_JAWRXB010001838.1:0-229 GCF_046535245.1 Paraburkholderia sp. SIMBA_030 | reverse complement strand
ATGGGTGGTTATTCTGGTGCTATCGTCGATAATATGGGTTATCCGTTTTTCTTTATCTTTACCTTTGCTATTGGTATTCCAATTCTGGCACTGATTTACTTTGTCGATAGACATATTGTCATTGGTGATAACGATGATATTTATGGCGATGACAATAATGATGGTAGCGGTGATAACGGGATAGGTGTCAAGCTGAGCAAAACCAATCCTAACCTGACCGATACCAAAG
>NZ_JAWRXB010001837.1:0-229 GCF_046535245.1 Paraburkholderia sp. SIMBA_030 | reverse complement strand
ACCTTTGCCGTTGCTGCTCAGGCTCTGGGTTAGACGACCCGTATCGGAACATTAGGGAACCGCGGTATGAGTACAAATATGCAGCTGGACCGACTGGATTTGCGGATCCTGAGCCAGCTTCAGAATAACGGGCGCATGACCAACGTGGATCTGGCCGAAGCGGTCGGGTTGTCGGCGAGTCCGTGCCTCAACCGGGTCAAGCGCCTGGAGCAGGCGGGTTTTATCAGCG
>NZ_JAWRXB010001836.1:0-229 GCF_046535245.1 Paraburkholderia sp. SIMBA_030 | reverse complement strand
CACTGTTGGAGCACCAGCTCCTTTTTTCACAACAATCCCTACACCTAAATCTTCAGCAGAAACCAATGAAGAGGCTTTCATCTGTACATATACTTCATAAATCCCATTATGCGGTGCGGTGAATGTGTTATTGGATATATCAAAATCATTATGCTCGTCTATAATTGTATTATCAAATATGATTTTTAACCAATTGGTAATTCCTGAAACAGTTAATAAAATGGTACTG
>NZ_JAWRXB010001835.1:0-229 GCF_046535245.1 Paraburkholderia sp. SIMBA_030 | reverse complement strand
CCTCATTACTTTCTGTTAGCAACCGCGTAGTGCGCTCGACGTCAGTAACATAAAGTCGTGTTAGCGTCTTTGCTAGCTTTTTGAGTTTAAAGTCAACCAATGCTGCAGCGACTGAAGTGTCTTCATATAT
This sequence comes from Paraburkholderia sp. SIMBA_030, assembly GCF_046535245.1. Lineage (NCBI taxonomy): Bacteria > Pseudomonadati > Pseudomonadota > Betaproteobacteria > Burkholderiales > Burkholderiaceae > Paraburkholderia > Paraburkholderia sp. SIMBA_030. The sequence goes on along the minus strand of NZ_JAWRXB010001835.1, from coordinate 99 downwards.
TGTCAAATCAGGTATCAACTCATTATTATCGAGCATCATTTGTACCTGCTCATTATCGAGTACGGCATTGTGCTCCAACCGTGCCGCGATACCATCACC
>NZ_JAWRXB010001834.1:0-229 GCF_046535245.1 Paraburkholderia sp. SIMBA_030 | reverse complement strand
AGGTGAAACTCAGTACCTCATGGCCGATGCTGCGTTTCGGCGGTTCGGCTTAGCCCGTGTTCCCGCCCTTGATATCGAAGAGGTCCTCCAGATCGGCGTCGAGCGCTAAGTCGATGCGGCAGGTGGCAGGCTGTGCCGAGTAGTTCCGGATGACGATGTCGTCTCGAAGTCCTGGCCCCACATGCCGTTCATGCTGAACCGCCAAGGGGGTATCGAATTTCCCATCGGC
>NZ_JAWRXB010001833.1:0-229 GCF_046535245.1 Paraburkholderia sp. SIMBA_030 | reverse complement strand
CCAGCATCATAGCCACCAGAGGCAATGTCGCGGCAGCGAACCAGCATCTTCCTCTGATCACTGGCATCCATCCTGCTGAATTCGCGGGTAACCGCACTCGGCGTCATCCCGCTTCCACTGCCGCCACTGGATGCACCACCACCGGACGAGCCGCCGCCGATACCAAGGCCGAGATTGGCGCCTGCGCCATTGCCGATATTTGCGCCCACATTGGCGTTGATGCCGTTCG
>NZ_JAWRXB010000170.1:0-350 GCF_046535245.1 Paraburkholderia sp. SIMBA_030 | reverse complement strand
CCGGCACGGGCTGCCTCGATGGCAGCGTTGAGCGCCAGCAAGTTGGTCTGCTGCGAGATGCCCTTGATCACATCGAGGATCTTGCCGATCTCATCAGTGCTGGCATTGAGCGTTTCGATCTGCGCGCAGGACTCGCTGATGCGCTGCGACAGGGCGGTCATGGCACTGATCGCTTCCTCGACCACTTCGCGGCCGCCATGGGCCTGCTCGCTGGCACCGCTGGCATGCTGCGAGGCGTCGGCCGCGTTGCGGGCGATCTCCTGGGTGGCGGCGCCCAGCTCGTTGATCGCCGCCGCCACGCTGTTGGTGCGCATGCTTTGTTCTTCGGAGCCGGTGATCGAAGCGTTGGA
>NZ_JAWRXB010001832.1:0-229 GCF_046535245.1 Paraburkholderia sp. SIMBA_030 | reverse complement strand
GACTCATCGGCACATGGCCCATATGCTCCACGCCGCCAACCAGACATGCCTGCGCATCGCCGGTCATGATCATTCGCGCTGCGTCATGTAATGCTTGCATGGATGAACCACACAGGCGATTGACGGTCACCGCCGGGACAGAGTGTGGTACTTCTGCCAACAGCGCCGCGTTACGGGCGATATTAAAACCTTGCTCCAGCGTCTGCTGTACACAGCCCCAGTAAATATC
>NZ_JAWRXB010001831.1:0-229 GCF_046535245.1 Paraburkholderia sp. SIMBA_030 | reverse complement strand
CTACAGACAGCGGCTACCGCCCATGCCATCCACATCATATCGACAGGCAAACGATAAAATAACATAATTGTCGATGCTGCCATCATAATCGTCGCTAAACACTTGGCATAAAGCGGAACGGCATGATTCTCCTCCCAATCACGGACGAATTTACCAAAATATTTATGATTAATCAGCCAAAAATGAAAGCGTCGAGAACTGCGTGCCCAGCAGCCTGCTGCTAGCAAGA
>NZ_JAWRXB010001830.1:0-229 GCF_046535245.1 Paraburkholderia sp. SIMBA_030 | reverse complement strand
CATAATATGTAAAAGTCTTATCACCGATAACGACACTTTTAGGAATAGCCGTTCTACCAGTAGAGACATCCTTAAGATTATAAGCCCACTCATACATATTAGCAGTTGATGATCTGTTTGCGAAAAATTCACCCACACCAACACGTGAACATAATGAGCTATCAACGTCCCCTGGACTACCAAACCTATTATTCTTTGGTAGCACTAAGGAGCTGATACCCATAGAGCC
>NZ_JAWRXB010001829.1:0-229 GCF_046535245.1 Paraburkholderia sp. SIMBA_030 | reverse complement strand
CCTGGCGGGCGGTGTCGACGTCGAGCCGGTGATGGGCTCGCGCTCGACCGACCTCAAAGGTGCGTTCGGTGGGTTCGAAGGCCGAGGCCTCAAACGCGGCGATGCGCTCAAAGTAAGGGGGAATGTCTCGCGTGGAGTGCGGGAGTCGGGGCTGGGCGCGGTTCCTCAGGGTTTGGCGTCGTTCTGGGACGAGCTTGTCTCCGGCGTCGTATCGATTCGCGTTGTTCCC
>NZ_JAWRXB010001828.1:0-229 GCF_046535245.1 Paraburkholderia sp. SIMBA_030 | reverse complement strand
GGCCTCGCCAAGCCGTCAGATCCGCATGCCTAGAATAGTGGACGACCTGACGGTTGCCGATCGTGCCCGGCCTCTGACCCTGGTTACTCCGTTCTCAGCTGCGTCACATGCAACGGCATTCCTGCTCTGGGAGTTTCCCGGATTCCTGCCTGGGAGTCACGAGACGAGTATCCACATTGCGCGGCCCGACACCATGGGGAGACCTCGCCGCAAAGGCGTCACTGCGCAC
>NZ_JAWRXB010001827.1:0-229 GCF_046535245.1 Paraburkholderia sp. SIMBA_030 | reverse complement strand
CGGCGTGGCTCGCCGCGCACGGCGTGCGCGACGCGGTGCCCGCGCCGATGGTGCGCGGCCGGCTCGTCGCGATCAACGGCAAGCCGGTGAACCCGGACGCGTATCCATCGGACGACGCGCGCCGGCTCGTCGACCGCGAATTCAACCTGTCGTATACGACCGAGCTTCCGTCCGACAACCGGATCGTCGCGGGCGACTGGTTCGGTCACTCGGCCAGGCCGGAGATCTC
>NZ_JAWRXB010001826.1:0-229 GCF_046535245.1 Paraburkholderia sp. SIMBA_030 | reverse complement strand
AGTCATCTTGTAAGCATGTCAGCACAAACTTTTGACAGGACATGCGCGTTGGTGCAAAGTAGTTCTTGTGGTCCCGCTCACGTGGCCCCGCCAGCACTTGCACTCAAACAGTCCTGCAAGAGTTCAGAAATAGAAAGGCCCGCGATCACCGTGACCCACGAACTTCTCACCATCGGGCGCATCAGCGTTGATATCTACCCGAATGACATCGGCGTGGACTTGGAGGATG
>NZ_JAWRXB010001825.1:0-229 GCF_046535245.1 Paraburkholderia sp. SIMBA_030 | reverse complement strand
CATCGTCGGGGCCAATCAGCAGTCCAAGGCCGAGGAGTGGGCCCAGGGCTTCATTCTCGACTTCAAGTCGGGGTACACCCCCGGCACGGTCGGCTTTGGCGTGGATGCCCTGGGCCTGTTGGGCATCAAGCTCGACAGCAGCCCTGACCGGGTCAATACCGGCCTGCTGCCGGTGCATGGCGATGGCCGCGCCGCAGACGACTACAGCCGCCTGGCACCGACGTTCAAG
>NZ_JAWRXB010001824.1:0-229 GCF_046535245.1 Paraburkholderia sp. SIMBA_030 | reverse complement strand
ACAATCATTTGCCGCAGCTCGTCGTCCAGGTGCAGCAGCTCGGCGATCGCACTGCGCCCGCGATACCCGGTGCCCCGGCAGTGGCCGCAGCCCTTGCCATGCACAAAGTGGTAGTGGCCGACGTCTTTGGGATCGAGGCCCGAGGCAAGCAATTCGTCGTCGGTGGGGGTGACCGGCGCGCTGCAACTGGCGCAGACCAGGCGGATCAGCCGCTGCGCCAACACCGCGT
>NZ_JAWRXB010001823.1:0-229 GCF_046535245.1 Paraburkholderia sp. SIMBA_030 | reverse complement strand
GACGCCGTATTCGGTCGGCCAGCGCGGCGCCATCGACGTGCATCTCGCGCGCGAGCGCTTGAAGCGCCATGTGGTCGTCACGCTGCCGTACTTCAATCTCGCGCCGTACGTGCTGATCAAATCCGATCTGATCTTCACGACGACGCGCCTCTTCGCCGATTACTACGCCAAGTTTTTGCCGCTGACCGTGGTGCCCGCACCGCTCGATTTTCCGCCGATGCAGTACTAC
>NZ_JAWRXB010001822.1:0-229 GCF_046535245.1 Paraburkholderia sp. SIMBA_030 | reverse complement strand
CGATTGCACTGCGTGAAATGACAACCGCACTCTACGACCGCATCGATGCGATCGAGAGCTTTGCCGCCGATGTCAGCCACGAGTTGAAGAACCCGCTGACGTCGCTCCGAAGCGCGGTCGAGACGCTGCCGCTGGCAAAATCCGACGATTCCAAGAAACGGCTGATGGATGTGATCCAGCATGACGTTCGCCGCCTGGATCGCCTGATCAGCGATATCTCCGACGCATC
>NZ_JAWRXB010001821.1:0-229 GCF_046535245.1 Paraburkholderia sp. SIMBA_030 | reverse complement strand
CCTTCGGCGAGCGGGCACCCGAGGGCGGCTATCAGGCGGCGTTCACCTTCGCGCAGTTCGCCAATTTGGGCGCGCGCTCGGCGGCCTTCGTCAACACGCTGATCCTCGCGCCGATCGGGGCGGCAGCCTGCCTGCTGGTTGCTTATCCAGTCGCCTATTATCTGGCCGTCAAGGCCAGCCCGAAACGTCGGCTGCTGCTGGTTTCGCTCGTGGTCGTTCCCTTCTGGAC
>NZ_JAWRXB010001820.1:0-229 GCF_046535245.1 Paraburkholderia sp. SIMBA_030 | reverse complement strand
GGATCTGTCGCAGCGCACGGAGCAGCAGGCCGCATCGCTGCAGGAAACGGCGGCGAGCATGGAGCAGATCACGTCCACGGTCAAACAGAACGCCGACAACGCGCGCCAGGCGAATGCGCTCGTGGCCCAGGCGAAGGATGCGACGGAACTCGGCGGCGCCGCCGTGCAGGCGGTCGTCGAAACGATGCGGCAGATTTCGGACGGATCGGTGCGGATCGCCGACATTACC
>NZ_JAWRXB010001819.1:0-229 GCF_046535245.1 Paraburkholderia sp. SIMBA_030 | reverse complement strand
GCAAGCAGTTCATCGCTCAGACATCACACACGCGCCTCCTGGAAGTTGCTAACCAGTATCGTATGGCTCTCGTTACCTGCGACGATCAGCTACTCAGCCAGGCCAAAGCCAACGGCGTTGCGTGTCACAAGTGGCCACCTCAGGGCCAACCCGAAAGACCCACCAAAAAAAGTGCCCCCAAAACAACCCCGACCGACCTGACGCCGTTCACGCTGCACGGTACGCCCAC
>NZ_JAWRXB010001818.1:0-230 GCF_046535245.1 Paraburkholderia sp. SIMBA_030 | reverse complement strand
GCCATTAGACAATTTAGATGAGCCAAAAGAGGTTGAGCAGACAGTTAATAATCTTCTAGGAGAAGTTAGATCTAAGTTTGAGAAACTACAAGGTAACTATGACGATGACTATAAAACAGAATGTGGTCTAGCTAGTCAAATTATTAAATCTTGCGATGGTTCTGATACTTTTTTTAATACTGTTGATAAAATTGAATATTACTCTAGCAACCTAAAATGGGCATTGAGAG
>NZ_JAWRXB010001817.1:0-230 GCF_046535245.1 Paraburkholderia sp. SIMBA_030 | reverse complement strand
GCGCCGCTAGGCGCCTGACTTTACGTCTTAGACGAGAGAAGGAAAGCAATGGAAGCCAAGGCTATTGCGCGTCACATCCGCGTAACGCCTATGAAGGCCCGGCGCGTCGTCAACCTAGTTCGTGGTAAGCAAGCGAATGAGGCTCTGGCAATTCTGAAGTTTGCCCCCCAGGCAGCTTCGGAGCCGGTATTCAAGGTACTTCAGTCGGCAATGGCCAACGCACGCGTCCG
>NZ_JAWRXB010000169.1:0-350 GCF_046535245.1 Paraburkholderia sp. SIMBA_030 | reverse complement strand
GATCGAGGCGGCAAGGCTCGACGGCGCCCGCGCTCCGTCGCTGCTTTTCCGCATCATCCTCCCGCTCCTGCGTCCCGTTATCGCCGTCGCGCTGGTGGTCCGTGGCATCGACGCCGCGAGGGCTTTTGACACGATCCTCATTCAGACCAACGGTGGTCCGCGATCCGCTTCCGAAACCATGAGCCTGCTGATTTATCGGACCATGATCCGCTTTGGCGACCCCGGCCTGGCAAGTGCCATGGGCACGATCTACCTGTTGGCTATGCTTGCCATCGCCCTCGTTGCCGTAGCCACGATTTGGCGCCCAGGAAAGGACACCTGATGAGCACCGCACCAGTCCAAGCAGTCCC
>NZ_JAWRXB010001816.1:0-230 GCF_046535245.1 Paraburkholderia sp. SIMBA_030 | reverse complement strand
GTTGAAATTTACGGCCCAGAAAGCTCAGGTAAGACGACGATGACCCTGCAAGCTATTGCAGAATGTCAAAAGCAAGGTGGTACTTGTGCCTTTATCGATGCCGAGCATGCGCTTGACCCTGTTTATGCACGCAAGCTTGGGGTAAATACTGATGACTTATTGCTCTCGCAACCTGACAATGGTGAGCAAGCACTTGAAATTACTGATATGTTAGTACGCTCAGGCGCAAT
>NZ_JAWRXB010001815.1:0-230 GCF_046535245.1 Paraburkholderia sp. SIMBA_030 | reverse complement strand
AAACCAGATGCTCGACGAGCAGGCCAATGAGGATCACCGCCGCGAGCCCGGCGAACACGCGATCGGTATACAGCTCGTTTCGATTCTGGAAGATGTACCAGCCCAGGCCGCCCTGTCCCGCGCTCGCGCCGAACACGAGTTCCGCCGCGATCAGCGTGCGCCAGGCAAACGCCCAGCCCACACGCAGGCCCGCGATAATCGACGGCAACGCCGCCGGCACCAGAATGAGC
>NZ_JAWRXB010001814.1:0-230 GCF_046535245.1 Paraburkholderia sp. SIMBA_030 | reverse complement strand
CATGAGCGCCAGCCGCATTGCGCAAGGCAGCCCCGGTAAGCTCCTCCCTGAACCGGGCTACTTTGCGCTGGCCGGTGGTGACGTCCAGGTGCAGCGCCAGATTCGCTAGGTTCATCGCCTGATGGAAACGGAACTGCACTGTGCTGAATTTGCGCAGGGCAATGAGTGAGTCAACGGTGCGACTGTGCATTTCAATGGGGCTGCTGATTACCAGATCGCCAGGCGCACCC
>NZ_JAWRXB010001813.1:0-230 GCF_046535245.1 Paraburkholderia sp. SIMBA_030 | reverse complement strand
CATCTTCATTTCACAATTTTCTTACTCAATATTAAAGCACGCATAAGCAATAAAGCCTTTGATTACTTAGCATCTCTCTTAGCAAAAATATTCGCAACCAACGCACCACTAAAGTTATGCCACACACTCTAAGCTGTCTGTCCATTTTAATTTTTGTGGGGTCATAACGGTACCTTTTTTTAGTCATTTTGAGAATCATCATTTTGAAAACGATGCCATCGTCCTAATAC
>NZ_JAWRXB010001812.1:0-230 GCF_046535245.1 Paraburkholderia sp. SIMBA_030 | reverse complement strand
AAGGTGTTGAGCGTGCTCAGTATCTGATCGACCAACTGCTTGCTGAAGCCCGCAAAGGCGGTGTAAACGTAGCCGCAGGCACAGGTATCAGCAACTACATCAACACCATCCCCGTTGAAGAACAACCGGAGTATCCGGGTAATCTGGAACTGGAACGCCGTATTCGTTCAGCTATCCGCTGGAACGCCATCATGACGGTGCTGCGTGCGTCGAAAAAAGACCTCGAACTG
>NZ_JAWRXB010001811.1:0-230 GCF_046535245.1 Paraburkholderia sp. SIMBA_030 | reverse complement strand
AATAAATGCTTAGCTACTTTTTTATATAGTCAATCCACTACTGTTAGCAGCAGCCGACGTGGTCAAATGGACATCTATCCATCCCCATACGTGTATGCCACTCATGAAAGTTCTCTAAAAACAGAGGTTGCAACTCTAATGTATAAAAGCTGGCGGGATTATCAATCCCCAAGCTCTCAGCAAACATAAGCAACATAAAAAAGTCTTCTTCATCACGTGCAGCGCGTGCC
>NZ_JAWRXB010001810.1:0-230 GCF_046535245.1 Paraburkholderia sp. SIMBA_030 | reverse complement strand
ACACATCAATTTTAAAATTATGAATACTAATTTTTTCAGTCAGATCGCCCAAATGAACATTACAGGTAATTTACAGATCACCATCACACAGGGCGCAGAAAGCAATTGGATTGTATCTGCATTGCTTCAAAACGAAAACTGTGGCGACAACGCCAAACAACTGATTGTCCCCTGCACCCTACGGGGAACAGTACAGGAACTGGACGAGGACTTTTTTGGAACCATTACCT
>NZ_JAWRXB010001809.1:0-230 GCF_046535245.1 Paraburkholderia sp. SIMBA_030 | reverse complement strand
CAAGCACTTGACCATGTCAGCCTCACAGCTAACTTGGGGGCCGGCCACGAGCTCATGGCCCAACTGTGGCCCCATGTGCACCAAACCGATGCAATGTTCATGGCAATCATCCGAAAGAAGTCCTAACCGCAGAACGCCTTCTGCGGGGCCCGCGGCGCGGGCCGCGGCCGCCGTCGCTCCAGAAACCATTTACCTGAAGGGCCTCCCTTGTCCCAGTGCTGTATCAACCC
>NZ_JAWRXB010001808.1:0-230 GCF_046535245.1 Paraburkholderia sp. SIMBA_030 | reverse complement strand
GGCCATGCGTGAGGAACGTGCGGACGTTACCTATGCCAGCGTATTGCGCCAGATGCAGGTCATGCATGCGAAGGGGCTGCTGACGCGCGACGAAAGTGAGCGTTCCCACGTCTACGCGCCCGCGCAAAGCCAGAACATGCTGCAAACCAGCCTGCTGAAGGAACTGATCCACAAGGCGTTCTCGGGTTCGGGCAAGGCACTTGTCATGGCCGCTTTGCGCAAGCACGTTA
>NZ_JAWRXB010001807.1:0-230 GCF_046535245.1 Paraburkholderia sp. SIMBA_030 | reverse complement strand
AACCAACCAAGACTGGCTCCAGTTTCGTCAAATAGCTCAGTTTGCTTGCTATTTTGATTAAAAGTTTGATTATGAGTTTGGTGCTGAGACTGCTGCGGGTTTTGATCGTGCAAATACTGAGCAAGCGGTGCAACACGGGTCTTAAATACTATGGTCGTATGCTTGAGCGCGGCGGCCAATTCACGGCCCCAACTGGTCATTTTCGGTGTGCTGATATAGCGTGCATGCAC
>NZ_JAWRXB010001806.1:0-230 GCF_046535245.1 Paraburkholderia sp. SIMBA_030 | reverse complement strand
GCCATATACGGCCAGTCGATATATTAGATGTGCTTGAAAGAGAGACTGTAGAGCCAGTTGCTGAGCTCCTCCAAAAAAACATTACGGGTAAAAATGTACTTGTGACAGGGGCAGGTGGTTCTATTGGTAGTGAGCTGTGTAGACAAATCATGAAAAACAAACCTGCATGTTTGGTGTTATACGAGCAGTCTGAATATGCTTTGTACACAATCGATCAGGAACTTAGAAGC
>NZ_JAWRXB010001805.1:0-230 GCF_046535245.1 Paraburkholderia sp. SIMBA_030 | reverse complement strand
AGCAGAGCCAAAGTCGATTAACTTGACCGCACCTGATTGAGTTAATAATATATTTTCAGGCTTGATATCTTGATGCAGTAGATAGTTCCGATGCATCACACGGACCGCCATGCCGATCTTAGTAAGTAAATCGTAAGTTTGCCAAATATCACAAGGGGCTTGACGATCCATAAACACTCGTAGGCTCTCCCCTTCGATATATTCCGTTAAATGATATAAATAAGTGCTAC
>NZ_JAWRXB010001804.1:0-230 GCF_046535245.1 Paraburkholderia sp. SIMBA_030 | reverse complement strand
CGATCGTGCAGTTCGACGACCTGTAAGCAGGGCCCGAACACCCGCCGGAACCACGGCCCACGGCCGTGTTCCGGCGCTGTCGCCCCGCCGCGACAAGCCCGGAACGCCAGGGGCCGCATGCTAAAATGGTCGGCTTCGAACTCCTCTGACAGCTGGCGCCATGAATATCGTGATTTTGGCGGCAGGCACCGGCAAGCGCATGCGTTCCGCGCTGCCGAAAGTGCTTCATC
>NZ_JAWRXB010001803.1:0-230 GCF_046535245.1 Paraburkholderia sp. SIMBA_030 | reverse complement strand
GTAGATGCGCCACGTGAGCGCGAGCAGCTCCTGAATCCGGCGGTGCATATCGTTCGCGATGCGTTCGAGGTTCGCGCGTTCGTGCTCGTCGACAACGCCGTCTGCCGTGGCCTCGCGATGCACGCGGCCCAGGTGGCCGAAATCTTCGAGCAGCTGCTGGAACTTCGTGAAAAGCTCGTCGTTATCGACCTCGTCGATTGCCGGGTGCGCGAAGAACGAACCGCCGGACA
>NZ_JAWRXB010001802.1:0-230 GCF_046535245.1 Paraburkholderia sp. SIMBA_030 | reverse complement strand
GGCAACGATGGTTTCGCGGCTGGGGGAGTACCACAGCTCGGATATGTGGGGCGGCAGGGAGACGACCACTTCGGTGAATTCGCGGTCCTCACGGGGTGGGCGGCCCGAGCATTTCCATTCTCCTAAGTCTGAATTAGGGCGAGCTTATTCCTATTTTGATACCAAAATACGAATAAGCGCGGCGTTGGTCATGGTTTGTCACCATCCAGTGGAGAGCGGCGGCCACCGCC
>NZ_JAWRXB010001801.1:0-230 GCF_046535245.1 Paraburkholderia sp. SIMBA_030 | reverse complement strand
CCCAACGCGCCGGCCGGCTCGGTGATCGAGCGGGTATCGTCGTAGATATCCTTGATCGCCGCGCAGATCTCATCGGTACTGACCGTGATCACGTCATCGACATAGTCTTTGCAGATGTCGAAAGTGTGCTGGCCGATCTGCGCCACTGCCACGCCGTCGGCGAAGATGCCCACGGTCGGCAATACCACGCGCTCGCCGGCCGCCATCGCCGCTTGCAGGCAATTGGAGTC
>NZ_JAWRXB010001800.1:0-230 GCF_046535245.1 Paraburkholderia sp. SIMBA_030 | reverse complement strand
CGATGGGTTCGGGCGTCGGCTCGGGCAGCATGATGGCGGCCGCGTCGGGCGCGATCGCCGCGCAGCAGGACGCCGAAACCGCGAAGTCGGTGCTCGCGTTCGCGGCGGCCAGCAACCTGATCACGACCACCATCGGCACGTATTTCACGCTGTTCATCTCGCTGCCGCTCGCGGTCTGGGGTTATCGCGTGCTCGAACCGCTGATCGGCCGCACGACGAAGGCGTCGACC
>NZ_JAWRXB010001799.1:0-230 GCF_046535245.1 Paraburkholderia sp. SIMBA_030 | reverse complement strand
CATCACGTCCGCCACCGGGTCGCCGCCGCGGCCATCGAAGCAGTCGGTCGCGCCGAACTGCCGTGCGATCTCGAGGCGGTTGCTGTCCGGGTCGATCATGATGATCCGCGCGGGCGAGTAGAACTGCGCGGTCAGCAATGCCGCCAGCCCGATCGGCCCCGCGCCGACGATCGCGACCGAGCAACCCGGCTGCACCTTGCCGTTCAGCACGCCGCATTCGAATCCGGTCG
>NZ_JAWRXB010001798.1:0-230 GCF_046535245.1 Paraburkholderia sp. SIMBA_030 | reverse complement strand
ATCAACGTGATCTGGCCGATCCCGGGGCACGCACGGGCGCGCTCCCACGCGGCGCGGTATTTCTCCGGCGCGTAGCCGAGCCGGTTCATGCCGCTGTTCATCTTGAGCTGCACGTTGACGGGCTTCGACAGCCGCGCCGTCTCCAGCATCCGCATCTGCTCGTCGTTGTGGACGGTGGTCGTCAGGCTGTAGCGGTCGATCACGTCGATGTCGGTCGAGCGGAAGAACCC
>NZ_JAWRXB010001797.1:0-230 GCF_046535245.1 Paraburkholderia sp. SIMBA_030 | reverse complement strand
CCCGAATGGAGATAAAATAACGATTCATCATCTTCTTACTCATACCTCAGGAATTAAAGATTTTACAAAAATGAAAACATTATCTTCCATTGCACAGAAAGAAATGAAGCCAGAAGCAATGATTAACTTTTTTAAAAATGAACCTGCTGACTTTTCTCCCGGCGAAAAATTTGATTATAACAATTCCGGATATGTGGTATTGGGCTATATTATTGAACTGGTCTCAGGAG
>NZ_JAWRXB010001796.1:0-230 GCF_046535245.1 Paraburkholderia sp. SIMBA_030 | reverse complement strand
CCGTGCAGAGCTGCTCAAGGACATTACCAAGGCCTACGCAGCCGAGGAGAAGCCCGCCAACCTGCTCTTCGCCCCGGCCTTCACCAAGGCCATCGCAGAGGCCCTTCCGGCCTGGCGTCGGGTTGTAGCTACGGCGGTCCAGCTCGGTATTCCGGTTCCGGTATTTTCCTCGTCGTTGGCCTACTACGACGGCCTGCGCCGCAAGCGCGTTGCCGCTGCCCTGATCCAGG
>NZ_JAWRXB010001795.1:0-230 GCF_046535245.1 Paraburkholderia sp. SIMBA_030 | reverse complement strand
GCCGAACACGCTGCCGCGCAAGCGCCGGATAGGCCGGTTCCACGCCGACCAGTGCCAGGTGCCGCGCCGCGTCGCGTCGGCGTAGGTGGGAATCGAGCGCAATAGCGTGAGCGCCATGCTGATGGAATGGTCGGCCACTTCTTCGAGGCAATAATCCGGCACGTTGGTCACGACGATGCCCGCAGCGTGGGCCGCCTTGACATCGAGAATGTCCAGGCCGATGCCGTAGC
>NZ_JAWRXB010001794.1:0-230 GCF_046535245.1 Paraburkholderia sp. SIMBA_030 | reverse complement strand
AGGCCGCAACCGGCAGGGTCTCCCCCGAGTCCTGGACCCACGGCTCCAGTGCACAACGGCAGAAGTGGTTCTATCAGGGCTACACCACCGGTGACATCAATAAATGCGACACCTTCGGTGTGGCAACGCCGTAGCCTACCGGGAGGCACAAAAATGGTTCCAGGCATCATGCCTGGAACCATTTTTTGTGAAGTAATCAGATGTTGAAGCCGAGGGCCCGCATCTGGTCC
>NZ_JAWRXB010001793.1:0-230 GCF_046535245.1 Paraburkholderia sp. SIMBA_030 | reverse complement strand
AGATCGATCTCGACGCCGGCATGGCTTGCCGTATAGAGCGCGTCGATGATCTCAGGGTCGACGAGCGCATTCATCTTCATCCAGATTGCCGCCGGCGCGCCGTTCTTGGCGTGCATGATCTCTTCGTCGATATGGCGAAGGATGCGCGAGCGCAGCGTATAGGGCGAGACCGCGAGCTTCATGCTCTCTTCCGGTTCGCCATAACCGGTGATGAAGTTGAAGATGTTCGC
>NZ_JAWRXB010001792.1:0-230 GCF_046535245.1 Paraburkholderia sp. SIMBA_030 | reverse complement strand
CTTGGGCGGCAGCTGGCGGGAAATTAAGGTGTCCAAGGACCCGGAAGCTGAACCGGTCACGGAGTTGACCGACTATGAGGCCTTCTGCGGTATCACGCCTCCTGCACCGACAGACCAGGATCACACTGTCTCCGCCAAGGATCTCGCGGCCATGCTCGCCGAACGTGATGCAGGTGACCGGGACTTTGACCTGGTGGATGTACGCGAGTCCGGGGAACACAGCATTGTCA
>NZ_JAWRXB010001791.1:0-230 GCF_046535245.1 Paraburkholderia sp. SIMBA_030 | reverse complement strand
GATGATCAGATTAGAGATGATTTGACGTGGTTCAACAGTAGATGGATGAGTGAAAGTGAGTTTAGAAATAATTTATTAGGATCTGTATACAAAAGAAGTAAGGCTGTTCTACCATTTATATTACTTGATTACTCAGAATTTCTATCAAGCTTCCGACATGAATTAGAAGACTTAAAAGATTTTGTGAAAACAAAAAGCTTGACAGTAGAGCACATACTCTCTCAAACACC
>NZ_JAWRXB010001790.1:0-230 GCF_046535245.1 Paraburkholderia sp. SIMBA_030 | reverse complement strand
CTGGGTATTCCTTTGACAAAAGTCAAAAAATAAAAGGAAGATAAGATTAGAATAGGGAAATATTTATATTTTGGATCTTATTCTGCTCAATGTTTCCAGAGAAACTCCCAGATAAGAGGCAATGTGGGTCAGTTTCAGATAGTGAAAATATTCAGGAGATTTTTTCAAAAGTACTTCATAGCGTTCTTTGGCACCTAAGGTATGGAAATCAAAAAGCCGGTCTTCCAGCC
>NZ_JAWRXB010001789.1:0-230 GCF_046535245.1 Paraburkholderia sp. SIMBA_030 | reverse complement strand
CGGCAAGGGAAACGTACAGTGTTCTCCGGCTCGCCGCGCAATACCATGTACAGTTGTGCGCTTTTCGCCTGAACAGTCGGGATGCGGCGCTGCGACGCGCGGCGCGGGGTTCTATAATCGGCTGCGCGGCGCGGCTTTGCAACGATGCTTCGAACGACGTTTCAAACGACGTTTCAAACGCGGCGCCCGCATTCATCGACAACACCGAGGGGACAGCACGCATGACGCAA
>NZ_JAWRXB010001788.1:0-230 GCF_046535245.1 Paraburkholderia sp. SIMBA_030 | reverse complement strand
ACGGCCACGAAGACCTCGCCACCGCGCAGATCAAGAAGATCGATCACATCCTGACGAAGATCCAGGTGCAGCCGGGCCAGCGTCTGCTCGATATCGGCTGCGGCTGGGGCGCGCTCGTGCTGCGCGCGGCGCAGAAGTTCGGCGCGAAGTGCGTGGGCGTGACGCTGTCGCAGAACCAGTTCGATCTCGCGACGCAGCGCGTGAAAGCAGCCGGGCTCGAAGGCCAGATC
>NZ_JAWRXB010001787.1:0-230 GCF_046535245.1 Paraburkholderia sp. SIMBA_030 | reverse complement strand
CCTGATCCAGGCCCGCGATCTGCCGGTCTGAATTGACGTTGGAATGTGCGCCCGTGGCAGCGGGCGCACGGCAGTCAGCCACTTCTCACATTGGTGGAACACCGGCGGCCTGGTCTTCCGCCGCCGGTCTGATGGCGCACGTTGCGCCGCCTTGGGTAAGATGACCGTTTCCCGGCTCACGCGGCTTGGACCTTGCCTGACGAGTCGGCAACGTCCCGCGCCTTTATGCA
>NZ_JAWRXB010001786.1:0-230 GCF_046535245.1 Paraburkholderia sp. SIMBA_030 | reverse complement strand
ACAACGCCCTGAAATTCACCCCGGCCAATGGGCTGGTTCAGCTGATTGCCGGTCAGGCCGGAAACAAGATACGGCTGGATGTCAAAGACAACGGCACCGGCATCGCTGCCGAAAACCTCGAACATGTATTCGATCTGTTTGGCCAGGCTGAAAAGCAACATGCCACGCATTCCCGCGAAGGACTGGGGATCGGGTTGTCACTGGTCCGCCAGTTGACCGAAGCACAACGG
>NZ_JAWRXB010001785.1:0-231 GCF_046535245.1 Paraburkholderia sp. SIMBA_030 | reverse complement strand
CACGCGGCCCGATCTGCAGTATCACGTGCAGCCTTTGTCGCTCGATCGTTTCGGCGAGCCGCTGCATCGCTTCAATGCGTTCACGGCTTCGGTGTGCAATCTGCGGCCCACGTCGCGAGGCAGCATTCACGCGGCGTCGGCTGACCCGACGGTTGCGCCCGTGATCGCGCCGAACTATCTCTCGACGGAACACGACCTGCGCGTGGCGGCGAACGCGTTGCGGCTCACGCG
>NZ_JAWRXB010001784.1:0-231 GCF_046535245.1 Paraburkholderia sp. SIMBA_030 | reverse complement strand
CTAAGTTGTAAGTGTTGGTTTGATAATAAGAAAGCCGCCCTCTGGGGCGGCTTTTTTGTGGGCGCTGTTTCAGGTTTTCAGATGCACCACGAACGCGCCAACCAGGACCAACACGAGACCCAGCACCTGCACCTTCGCCAGTCTTTCCTTGAAGAACACATAGCCCAGAATGGCGGCAATTCCACCGGACAGTGTGCTGATCACCGTCACCACCGAAACCGACCCCGCCAC
>NZ_JAWRXB010001783.1:0-231 GCF_046535245.1 Paraburkholderia sp. SIMBA_030 | reverse complement strand
TATATGACGAAGAGGACTGACTTGTTAAAGGAGACATGCTCATCCCCACCTTCTTTATTGAGCTCTCATTTTTCAGATCCTTTTAATTCTTTATAAGCTAAAAGGAAATTTTCATTAGATCTACGGCCTAAGCTATTAGTTTGTGCTCCGAATAACCGTTGAAATGCTAGTTCTTTCGCTTGATCGACTGTATTTTGATGTGCATTCATAATCAGGTTCATATATGAAAGA
>NZ_JAWRXB010001782.1:0-231 GCF_046535245.1 Paraburkholderia sp. SIMBA_030 | reverse complement strand
ACGAATGCCTTGCATATAGACTTTACTGTCCTCAACGACCAAATCATAACCATGGACGAGTGGCACATTCATCTCATGCGCTAAGAAAGCATGCTCATAATAGGCACTATTAAAGCGACCTGGTGTTAAAATGACGACTTGTGGATCATATTTGGATGTTGAGCTGGCAAGACAGGCTTTGAGTCGGTTAGGATAATCACTGATGCCCATAATAGGCGTTTCAGTAAATAT
>NZ_JAWRXB010001781.1:0-231 GCF_046535245.1 Paraburkholderia sp. SIMBA_030 | reverse complement strand
GCTGCTAGTTTATGGATGGTGGGCGAAGTAAAGCTGCAGACTGAACACCACGTACCCCAAAAGTATACTAGCGTAGGCCGCTCATGACTCATCGCTGCTAGGTCGATACTTTGCCCTTGGTAATCGGGCAGTTGCAACTGAGGGTTGGCAGGCATGATAGGCTGTCGCCACCAATTGACCACGCTATAGATCACGACAAACATAAGACCATATAACATTATCGTCTTAAGT
>NZ_JAWRXB010001780.1:0-231 GCF_046535245.1 Paraburkholderia sp. SIMBA_030 | reverse complement strand
CAGGCGCTGGGCACGATCATCTGCATTGCGAACGAAAACGAGGCCGCCGAGCGCGATGTGAAAATTAAGGCCGATTTGCTGGCACGCAACCATCAGCCTGTGCCGACCGATGTGTGCCATCTGGGACCGGGCGCCTGGTCCGCTGGATCGGCGCATGCGGGCGAGTTGTCGGTGCAGGGCGTGGTCGAGGCAAAAGGGCGGCGTGACCGCTTCGATCAGGCCGTCGGGCAT
>NZ_JAWRXB010001779.1:0-231 GCF_046535245.1 Paraburkholderia sp. SIMBA_030 | reverse complement strand
GCCCTGGCCGAGGCGCCCGTCGATCATCATCGTGAGTGAATTCAACCAGCCGCACATCATCTAGAACGCGATGAACAGCGCGGCATTCGTCAGCAGGAAGTTGCGCAGCCCGAACACGCGCGTGAGCCACGCGGCGAGCGGGATCATCACGATTTCCGACATCAGGTAGCCGGTCGAGATCCACGTGCCCTCGGTGCCGGTCGCGCCGATTTCGCCCTGGATCTGCGGCAG
>NZ_JAWRXB010001778.1:0-231 GCF_046535245.1 Paraburkholderia sp. SIMBA_030 | reverse complement strand
GTGTGCAATTGCTGAGTGACCCGGTGGCATTGGGTCGTCTGCATGAGCAGGTCTGGAGTGAAGGTCACCCCGAATGGCTGCAAGCCTGGCGTCAATCGGTGAAAGCCGATCCCCACGCGCCGTTGCTGCCGCTCAAACCGCTGAGCCCACAGCCTCAGTTGGGGTAATAGAAAACCCCGCTCATCCAGCGGGGTTTTTTTTTGCCTGATCGGCGTCAGCCAACAAATCCTG
>NZ_JAWRXB010001777.1:0-231 GCF_046535245.1 Paraburkholderia sp. SIMBA_030 | reverse complement strand
CGTCACATCCTGCCCCGCTTCATGCAACGCGTGCCCAAGTTCGAGCGCATGCACCACGCCGCCGCGCGGATTGCCGGAATGCGTAAACAACGCAATGCGCATCGCGGTGCCGTTCATGCTTGCGCTCCCACGGGCGCGCCGATGAACGCACTGTCCTTGAAGCTCCACAGCAACGCCGAATCGCCCTGCTGCGTGAGCACCACTTCGCGCGACGCATCCACGGAACCAATC
>NZ_JAWRXB010001776.1:0-231 GCF_046535245.1 Paraburkholderia sp. SIMBA_030 | reverse complement strand
AAGGAGCAAGAATACTGGGAAGGCGTGGCTGGCTGGCGGTTGAAAATTGAAGAAGAAAGTACACCAGAAATCGCCGCTTAATACTTTGCGGGCCGACGAGAAATGTCGGCCCGCATTATTCAGGCACTTTCGCGAATGGGTTCGATTTCATTCAGCGTATCAATTAACGGCTGCGGCTTACCAATAAGATAACCCTGCATATAATCGATCCCCAAAGATAGCACCGCCTCG
>NZ_JAWRXB010000168.1:0-354 GCF_046535245.1 Paraburkholderia sp. SIMBA_030 | reverse complement strand
GACAACCGGCGCGCGGCAACCGTTATCACCCAGCTGCGACGGTTGATGATCAGGGGCGAAACGACCCTGGAGCGAATGGACTTGTACTAAGCGGTGACGACCACGCTGGCACTGGCGCGCAGCGAACTGCTTGCGCGTCAAACCCAGGTCGACTTGCTGCAGGATATGCCGGATGTGCCGATTTGCGGGAACTTGCCGCAGCTTCAACAGGTTCTGCTCAACCTTTTTCTCAATGCCACGGACGCGATGGCGCATCTGCCGCCAGCGCAGCGTGAGATTGCAATTCAGACCAAGAAGCGCGATGATGGCACGTGCGAGTTGACCGTGACAGATCACGGTATAGGCATTGCCTCC
>NZ_JAWRXB010001775.1:0-231 GCF_046535245.1 Paraburkholderia sp. SIMBA_030 | reverse complement strand
CAGGTCGAACGGAGCACGGGCCGGCACGTACAGCAGCGAGCTGTATTCAAGCTTGCCTTCGACCTTGCTGTGGCTCCAGCTCAGCGGGTTCTCGAAATCGTGAGCAACGTGCTTGTAGAACTCCTGGTATTCCTCGTCCTTCACTTCGGTGCGAGGACGGGTCCACAGGGCACTGGCGCGGTTGACGGTTTCCCATTCGGCGGCAGGCTGCTCTTCACCTTCGGCAGCGGC
>NZ_JAWRXB010001774.1:0-231 GCF_046535245.1 Paraburkholderia sp. SIMBA_030 | reverse complement strand
AGTCGAAGCGCAGGTAGCCGGCCTTGTTGAAGGAACCGCGCTGGGTGGCTTCCGGCCCGAGGATCTGATGCAGGGCGGCGTGCACGATGTGGGTACCGGTGTGCGCCTGTTCTGCTGCATGGCGACGTTCACGGTCGACGGCGGCACGCACCAAGGCATCCGAGGAGATTTCACCTTCACGGACGATCGCCTTGTGGACGCTGAGGCCCTTGATGGGACGCTGGACGTCCA
>NZ_JAWRXB010001773.1:0-231 GCF_046535245.1 Paraburkholderia sp. SIMBA_030 | reverse complement strand
CGATGTGATCAGGGAGAACCGTCGCCAGCTGCCCGCGACGCACGATCTCGACGATTGCACCGACCGTATCCACTTCGATTGCGACAAGCGGTCGAATAGCGTGACGCGCAAAATGCTCATCGATGAACCGGCGCGTCGCGAATGTGTCGTTCAGCAAGACCAGCGGCTCCTTGCCAAAGTCAGGCCCCGCGAGTGCCTTGCGGCGTGCGGCACGCGGGTGGTTGCGGCCTA
>NZ_JAWRXB010001772.1:0-231 GCF_046535245.1 Paraburkholderia sp. SIMBA_030 | reverse complement strand
CGACAAGCAGCGAGACGGCACCATCACGCTGCAGATCGTCGCGGAGGGCCGCCGCATGGGCGTAGACAAGGCTGCCCTCGATCCCATGCTCCGAAATGACGAATTCACCGGGAAATGTCCCGGCCGCCGAAGTGGCTGTCACCGCCTTCAACGGCGCCCCGGCAAAGCGCTCGCGAAACACTCCGCTCCAGTTGACATCGAAGCCGCAATTGGCCGGGCGGAAAGGGGCCA
>NZ_JAWRXB010001771.1:0-231 GCF_046535245.1 Paraburkholderia sp. SIMBA_030 | reverse complement strand
CTGCTTTTCCGGCCGGAACGCTACAGTGATCTCCGTTGCACGTCGCAACGACGCTCGAATACAGGAGATTTCCCATGAAGGTTTTCGCAGTCGGAACGATCGTCAAGCCGCTCACCGATGAAGAGCAGCAACGCATCATGCCGAAGGAAGTGCCGCACACGCTTCAACTCTATCTCGACGGCAAGATCGACCAGTTCTGGTTTCGTCACGACACGCCCGGTGTGATCTTCC
>NZ_JAWRXB010001770.1:0-231 GCF_046535245.1 Paraburkholderia sp. SIMBA_030 | reverse complement strand
ATCGTCATCGATGCGGGGATTGAATACAGTAACACTCATAAGGATAAGTCCATGATTGACCAAAAATATAGCGGAGTAGCCGATTAACAGGTGGCGTATTTTATCACAACCCTGTGCCAATGTGAAAAATTAGCACAGGCGATGAGGTATCAATATGATAAATAATTCATAGCAGTATCAATTATTTACTGTCGTTCATATTACTATTCATAAAAACTGCGGCTCGCTATC
>NZ_JAWRXB010001769.1:0-231 GCF_046535245.1 Paraburkholderia sp. SIMBA_030 | reverse complement strand
CGGCCAAGAGCGGCCGGACGATCGAACAGGTCGCCAAGAACCCAGATGATACCTGGAATTCGAAGCCGAATGGCCGGAAGGCGGCAGCCAGGCTTGCAACCAAGGCCAAGGCGAAGCCGCAGGCTCACCAATGGCCGAAGGGTGTGCGCAAGGCGGCGATGCCCGATTTCGTCGAGCCGGTGCTTGCCAAGCTGAAGCCGCGTCCTCCGGCCGGCGACGGCTGGATCCACG
>NZ_JAWRXB010001768.1:0-231 GCF_046535245.1 Paraburkholderia sp. SIMBA_030 | reverse complement strand
CAGAAAGAATGGTAAAGTTATCTACCATCCAAAAGGAGGTGTATTTGTTTTCATTATTGAAATAAAATAACCAACTTTTCATCTATGCTCCTTGTTTGTACAGTGAGTATTTTTTGCTATATGTATATTTGTACGAACATTTGTTCAAATCTGTACATATTTTATGCGTAAAAAGTTTTCTATGCGTAAACATTCTTTTATATATTATGTATTCAAAATATTGTCAATCAG
>NZ_JAWRXB010001767.1:0-231 GCF_046535245.1 Paraburkholderia sp. SIMBA_030 | reverse complement strand
CAGAACACAATACAGTACCTATCTTGCACAAGCGCCTCTGATTACGGATAACCCATATTATATGCTTGAGAAAACCGAAGTGACTGGTTTTGGCCATGCTTTCGAGACAGAAGGAATTACAATAAGTATAAATAATTCTAATAATTGGAATAAAACTTCTTATTTAATTACTAGAGAATATCTGGGAGAGAGTCAAGATGCTGAAATTGAATATGTAAAAAAAGATGTTAG
>NZ_JAWRXB010001766.1:0-231 GCF_046535245.1 Paraburkholderia sp. SIMBA_030 | reverse complement strand
ATATCCATCAAGCTACGTACTTTTACCGTACCAAATCGTGCCACACGGCCAATATCATTGCGATGCAAATCGACTAGCATATTGTGCTCGGCCAGAACCAATCGCAGATAATTCAACCGAACAAGGTCGCTTCCGCAATCGTCGTATTGAATTTATGGTCAATGACGAGGTTGTTAGTGCAAACGATGGCATGATGATAAACGGTGATTCGCTAGATCCAGATATGAACCC
>NZ_JAWRXB010001765.1:0-231 GCF_046535245.1 Paraburkholderia sp. SIMBA_030 | reverse complement strand
CGGCGGCCTGACGACCATTCTCGAAAAGTCTCTAGGCGCAGTTGCCAAAAGTGGCTCCTCAGCACTCATGGGCGTTTATCGTTACGCTGAGCCCATTACAGTCCGAGGCTTGGTGTTCATGGATGCGCCTGGCTATGACCCGATGGGAGCCACTGGCCAAATCGCCAGCGGCGCAAATCTCGTTGCGTTCACCACCGGACGCGGCTCGTGCTTTGGCGCCAAACCTGCTCC
>NZ_JAWRXB010001764.1:0-231 GCF_046535245.1 Paraburkholderia sp. SIMBA_030 | reverse complement strand
GCGTGGCGGCTCGGCCTGAGCCCGCGCTGGTGCATGGACGACTGTCATGGCGGCGCGAGCGCGATCGATCTGCTACAGCACGCGATCCGCGCGATCCAGCACGGCGACGCGAGCGTGATCGTGCTGCTCTCGGGCGACCGCTTCGAGGCCGCCGATTTTCGTCAGCTCGTCGAGCACTACAACCTCACGACGCGCACGTATCTGCGCCCGCTCGAAAACGGCGGCCCGAAC
>NZ_JAWRXB010001763.1:0-231 GCF_046535245.1 Paraburkholderia sp. SIMBA_030 | reverse complement strand
ATCCGTTTCTCGGGAGTAGCTATCTCCTACGCCCTGGGCTCCATCATCGGCGGAGCTTTCGCGCCGACCATTGCCACGGCCCTTGTCCAGGCGACAGGCACAACGATGAGCGTCTCCGCCTACTTGCTGATCGTCGCGTTGATCTCCGCGGGAGCTGTTCTGTTGACCCGCGAGCGCAAGGGAATCGATTTGGGAATCGACAACCAAGCCGAACAAGAGGTAGGCGCAACG
>NZ_JAWRXB010001762.1:0-231 GCF_046535245.1 Paraburkholderia sp. SIMBA_030 | reverse complement strand
GACGACGATCGCCAGGATGGCGGAAAGATGCAGACGCTCGGCAATGATCCAGGTGCCGAAGGTGGCGACGAATTCCAGCAACGTGCCGCCGAGCGTGCCTGCCAGTCTGGTGCCGATGATCATGTAGAGCCGCCCGGCGGCATAGCCGATGATAATGCCACCCGGTATCGCCAGCGCCAGTTCGGGTAGCGTTCTGGCGAAGAAGGCCGGGCTGGTGGCGGCGGCGACCGC
>NZ_JAWRXB010001761.1:0-231 GCF_046535245.1 Paraburkholderia sp. SIMBA_030 | reverse complement strand
AGGCGGGGCGAGGGCGTGGACTGAGCTTGGGCTTGAGCGTCGATCATTGTGGCGCGAATTTGTGGCTTCGAATGATCGCATTATGAAGCTTGTCGGCGTGGCGCGCTGTGCGCCGTGCTGCTAATGCACGCACGCGCCACGCCGAATTTTCACGCAACTTCCAAAGCTCAGCCAAGCCACCCCTTGATCGCCGCCGACATCGCGGACGTCGAAATGCCGTAACGATCATGC
>NZ_JAWRXB010001760.1:0-231 GCF_046535245.1 Paraburkholderia sp. SIMBA_030 | reverse complement strand
ATGGCATCGGCACCTGCAGCAATCAACTAATCGACACTGGCATATCCCCAGGATACGCCGATCGCCTTGGCACCGGCGGCCTTCGCCATCTGCATATCGTAAATCGCATCGCCGATGACAACGGTATCGGCAGGGTTCATGCCGGTTTCGTCACAGCATTCCGTCACCATCGCCGGATGTGGCTTCGACGGGCAATCGTCGGCAGTCCGCGAAACGATGAAGTGTGGCGCA
>NZ_JAWRXB010001759.1:0-231 GCF_046535245.1 Paraburkholderia sp. SIMBA_030 | reverse complement strand
CAGAATGAAGAGGGCCGTGCCCGTCCCGAGCATGTTTGACAGCAGAAGCCATTCGCGTGGAAATCGGAGCGCCGCGCCAAGCAAGCACCACAGGATGACCGTCATAAAGACGCCGGCCAGGACAAGCCTGTGGCCAGCGTAGGCCACAGCGGCTTCCGATAACCGCAGAAATTTCGAGCGCCACTTCATGAGCGCTGTAATGCGTCAGTAGCGCTGCGGTTCCTAGTCGAG
>NZ_JAWRXB010000026.1:0-121916 GCF_046535245.1 Paraburkholderia sp. SIMBA_030 | reverse complement strand
GCCCCACGGCGCGGCCTGCGTCGGTGAGAAGCGTGCGGCCATCGCGTCGAGCGCCGCGGGTTCGAGCAGCGCGCGCGGATCGGCGCGCATGTGGTCGGGATCGGTGATCTCGGTATCGCGCACGGCGAAGGCCAGCTTGGTCGCCTCCACGCACGCGTGCACGAACTCGGGACCGAGCGGGTCCATGTCCTTCGTCAACACGCGGTCGAGGATGCCCAGAATGAGCAGCGACACGAGTCCCTGCGTGGGCGGCGGCATGTTGTAGATCGTGCCGAGCGAGTGCTTGAGCGCAAGCGGCGTGCGTAGCCGCGCCTCGTGGCGTTCGAGATCGGCCAGCGTCAGCAGCGAGCCGGCCGACTGCAGATCGCCCGCGATGCTGCGTGCGAGATCGCCGCGATAAAAATCGTCGAGGCCGGCATCGGCGAGACGCTCCAGTGTGGCAGCCAGGCGCGGTGCGACGAAACGCTCGCCGGTCGCGGGCGCGCGCTCGTCGTGCAGAAAGGTCTCGGCAAAGCCGGCAATCGGATGCAATTCGTCGAGCCGGCTCGCCACGCACTGCGACTGGCTGCGCGTGACCGGCGCGCCCTCTTTCGCGTAATGGATGGCGTCTTCGAGCAGCCGTTTGACCGGCACTTTTCCGCCGAGCGTTTCCGTCGACCAGCGATGCGCGAGCTGCCAGCCGGACACGGTGCCGGCCACGGTATTCGCCGCGAGCGGACCACGTACCGGAATCGCCGCAAGGCCGCGCGAGCGGTATTCGCCGATCGTCGCGGCGAGCGCCGCCGCGCCGCACGCCTCGATGCCCACGGGCGCGGCGCCGGGGCGCGAGATCAGCCAGAAACCATCGCCGCCGATGCTGTTCATATGCGGATAGACGACCGCAATGGTCGCGGCGGCGGAGACCATGGCTTCGACGGCGTTGCCGCCGTCGCGCAGGATCGCGAGCGCGCTTTGTGCAGCGAGCGCGTGCGGTGCGACCGCCATGCCGCGGGTGCCGCGCGTGGAATTCAGGTAATTGGCTGGCATTTTCTCGATGAGGTTTTGCTTGTATACATACCCTGTGAGTACGCGAGAAACGTGCCAATGCGCATAGCGGACTGAAACGTCCGCTACATAAGGCTTTGGAAAAACCGACGGTGAATAAGGGATGACCCTAAGTGGTGCGCCGCAACCTGGGTGGTGCATACGGAGCGCCATGCGGCTCCATCGCGGTGCGGGCGCGTTGCAGGCGCTCGGCGGTCAAACTGCGCACCTCGGCGCGGCTGCCTTCTATATGGCGCGCGATCAATGCGACGCTGCGTTCCGCTTCGCGATTGCGGATCGCATCGAGAAGCGCGACGTGTTCGTCGTAGGTATCGTCGATGCAGTCGCCGTAGACGAGATCGAGCCGCCGCACCACGCGGATGCGGTCTGTCACGCGCTGCATCGCGGCGCTCAGCTCGGCGTTGTCGGCGGCGGTGACGAGCGCCTGGTGAAAGGCTTCGTCGAGCGTCACCATCTCGCGCCCGTCGCGGATACGTTGCGCGTGGGGAACGTTCCAGATGGCGTCGAGCCGGTCGAGCATCTGCGTCACGCTGCCCGACAACGACGTGTCGGCGGCGACGAGCCGCCCCACCGCGAAGGTTTCGATCAGCTTGCGCATCTCGTACAGGTCTTCGAAGCGCTTGAAGTCGATCGGCACGACTTCCCAGCCGCCGCGCACGTAGCCGCGCATCAGGCCGTCGCTTTGCAGACGCTGCAGCGCCTCGCGCGCCGGCGTGCGTGACACGCCGAAGCGCTCGGCGATGCTGCCTTCCGTCAGCCGGTCGCCGGGCAAGAGACGCATGTCGAAGATATCGTCGCGCACGCTGAAGTAGACATGGTCAGCGCGCGATGAGGGAGAGCGGGTTGTGTCGTTCACGCACGGAGCCTGGAATTAACGGATCTTTTGGGCCAAAACTATCGGACAGCCGGAAAACATCCGTCAACGGAAATAAAATCCGCCGCCCGGGCCGACATCGCTATTAATGAACGTGACGAATGGCGGCGAATCCCCGGGACTCGCGTACATCACCAGATGATCGTCGGGATCGTAGCAACCTTCATCGACTTTAGAAAGCTGCGGCGTTCTCGCTTTTCCATGTTGCAATGTGGTTCGCTCTGGGTGGCGAGCGTTTCGCCGACCTGCGCAGCGATGCCGCCAGGCGGGCGCAACATATGAACCCGGCTTTCACGCCGCGATAATTTATTAGACAGACCGGACGAGTCGTCTGTTTCTGGCCCTATCAGCGCCGATCAGGACTTGCATTTCTTAACAGTCTGTTACCAGATCTCTGGATGGAATCGGCGACGGGAAATGCTATTCTTCGGGCCGAAAAATCGGAAAAGACGCGTTTTCTCACGTCGCACGACCGGCACGACCGGCGCAAGCGCGTGAACAGGCGCGATGTCCGGTCAATAGGCGGATACCGCCCCATCCAGGCTCACAACGGTAACGGGACGCCAATCGACACGCGATTTGGCTGGCGTCCTTCGAACAAAGAAAAGGTTTTGCATATGTCGAAAAAACTCGCCCAGATTATTGCCATCGGAGCGCTTGCTGCGGCAGCCTCCCTGCCGGCTGTTGCCGGCGACATGAACAATGCCCTTGGCGGCGCGGTCGGTGGCGTTGCCGGCGCTGCGGTCGGCGGCGCGCTCGGGGGCAGCACGGGTGCCGTGCTCGGCGGTGCGGTCGGTGGCGGCGCTGGCGGCGCAGTGACGTCGCACGGTCATGAGCGCACGGGTGCGATCATCGGCGGCGCGCTGGGCGGCGGGGCCGGCACGGCGGCGGGCAATGCGATGGGCGGGCGCACCGGCGGCCTGGTCGGCGCGGCCGTTGGCGGCGGCGCGGGTGCGGCGTTAGGCGGCAATATGTCGCGTAACGCGTATTCAAACGACTATGGTCACGGCAACTATGGCGGCAAGCGCCATCATAAGCACCATCACCACGACTAAAACGATTCGGCCGCGGTCTCGCCGGCACTGTCACGCTTAGTCACCTCTTAATACAGGACCGACAGGTAGACAACGCTGCGCTCATGACGCCCAGCCAGCAACGCTTCAGTTTGACAGCGCTGCGTGAGAACGCATCGCATCGTTCTGCCGCCGCTCATTTCTTTTCCGTGTAGCCTGTTTCGCGGATACGTCACCGAAATCTGGTAGCGTCCTTTTCGACTCAGGCAGCATCACCACAAAGGATCCGCAGAAATGAGCCATATCCACTTCATTGGTGGCGAAAAAGGCGGCGTTGGCAAATCGCTCGTCGCGCGTGTGCTGGCCCAGCGTTTCATCGACCGGAGCATGCCGTTCGTTGGCTTCGATACCGACAAATCGCATGGCGCCTTATTGCGGTTCTATGCCGATTTTGCCGCTCCGGCCGTGCTCGATCAGCACGACAGTCTCGATCCCATCATCGAACACGCGCTCGAGGATCCTCAGCGGCGCGTTCTGGTCGATCTCGCCGCTCAGACTCAACAGCCCCTCTCCCAATGGCTGGACGATGCGGACGTGATCGGTCTCGCCGAAGAGCATGGACTGAAGCTGACCTGGTGGCACGTCATGGACGCAGGACGCGATTCGGTCGATTTGCTACGGGAATGGCTCGACCAGTTCGGCGGACGGCTCAAGCTTGTGCTCGTCCTGAATGAAATCCGCGGCGACCGTTTCCAGATTCTGGATGCGTCCGGCGAACGCGCCCGAGCCGAAGCGATGGGCGCCAGCGTGATCTCCCTACGCCGTCTACCCGATACGACGATGCAGAAGATCGACCAGCAAAGCGCGAGCTTCTGGGCGGCAGTCAATCACCCAGATCGCGCTACCAATGGGCTCGGCCTGCTCGAGCGGCAACGCGTCAAAGTGTGGCTGCATCGCGTTTATGGCGAAATGGACAGGCTTGCTTTGTAGGCCGGCAGGCATGCGCTAGCGCGAGTTCTTTGCGGAAACACCGGGACCCCGTTTGTTCAATCTGAGTCGGCCCGGCAACTGGCACACTAGATCGAGCGAGCCGTCGCCGACTCCAGCGCCATTCTGCGACGCGCGCTAGCCAGCCCCGCGATAGCGGTTCCAATCCCCAATACGAACAGACATGCGGTCGGCACCAGCATCGGCGCGACAGGGCTATGCGCCACCTTGCCGACATAAGGCATCAGGTTCTGACCGGCGAACCCGCCGAGGTTGCCGATGGCATTGATAGCCGCGACGCTCGCCGCAGCTCTCGCGCCCGAAAAGAACCGCGGGGGGATCGACCAGAAGCACGGGTACAGCAACGGAATGCAGGCGCCACCCAGGCACAGGGCGGCGAAGCGCATCGAAGCGCTCGGCAATACCAGGCTCGACGCGAAGCAGACCACCCCGATTCCCGCCACCACACTCATTGCCTTCAGAACGACGCGCTCGCGCTTGAGCTTTCCGGGAAGCCAGAGCAGCAACAGCGTGGCGAGCGCCCACGGGATCATATTCAGAACGCCATTGAGCGACGACGATACGCCATCGCTTTTCAGAAGCGTCGGCATCCAGTAGGTCACGCCGTACAGCGAAGTCGACATCAGCATGTACGTCAGCGCGAACATCAGAACCTTCGGGTCGAGCAGCGCGCCCCAAGGCCGTGTCCCCTTCGCCTCGACCGACGCTTCGCGTTTGAGCGCGGCAATAACGACGTCCTTCTCCCCTTCAGAAAGAAACGGCGCGTCCTTCACCGAATTCGGCAGAAATTTGAGCGCGACAAATGCAATCAGGATGGCCGGAATGCCCGTCGCGATAAACACCCATTGCCAACCTGCGAACCCCCACGTCCCGCCGAGCGTCAGCAGAAGACCGCCAATCAGCGAGCCGAGCATGTTCGCCAGCGAACTTCCCAGCGTGAAGAACCCCAGCACCTTGGTGCGGTAACTCTGCGGAAACCATTGGGTGAGGTAATAGATGACGCCGGGATAAAAGCCTGCCTCGGCGACACCCAATGCGAAGCGAAACGAATAGAAGACCGGCAGCGACCGGGTGAACGCCATCAGAACGGTGACGATCCCCCAGGTCATCATGATTCTTGCAAGCCACGTCCGCGCGCCGAAGCGATGAAGCGCAAGCGTGCTAGGCACCTCGAAGAGGAGATAACCGATGAAGAATAACGACGCCCCAAGGCCGTATGACGCTTCGGTCATGCCGAGAGCATGCACCATCTCCAGCTTGGCGAAGCCGACGTTCTGGCGGTCGATGAACGAAATGAGAAACATGATGATCAGCAACGGCATCAGCCGCCACGCCATCTTTTTCATGACCTGCTGCTCAAATCCTGTCGGTGTAGACATGGTCCGCTCCAGTTTCCTCGCTGCCCGACCGCGACCGTCGCGTCATGGACCGGTGGTCGCTACGTCGGCGAAATCAGCCAAATTGATGTAGTCATATATATGATTGTATGAATTTGAAATGTGCGCCATGAGGTGATACCCGCACCCCGCGCGAGGCGCGCATCGAAACGCCACCCTCGTCTTGAAGGCGGTTTCGCCGCTCAGCGGATTTCGACCTGATACTGGAAAGTGGCAGCGCCGCCACGTGTGCTGCGCCATTCAAACGGCGTCCCGGCGAAGTCCGACGCGACGCGGTGAACCAGAATCACCGGGCTGCCGACCGCCACGCCCAGAAGCGATGCGTCGTCGGATGTGGCCTGTTCCACGTTGAGAATTTCCGTGGCGGACGCCACAATCTGCCGGCAAAGCCGCTCGTATAGGGGGTACAGCAGGTCCTCAAAATCATCGAGCGGCAGGGTAGCCAGTGGTTCGAAGCGGGCGCGAGGCAGCCAGATTTCCTCAGACAGGACAGCTTGCCCTTCGATCAGCCGGACGCGTGACAGATGAATCGCCTTCTCGGCGGCGTTCATCCGCAGCGCCGCCCGAATCTCCGCGCTGGGCTTGACCACTTGACGTTTCAGCACACGCGCAGTCGGCCGTACCGGTTCCCCCGTACGCGACTTGAAACGGAAGAAGCGAAACAGCGACGAATCAAAACGGGGCCGGCGAATGAACGTTCCCTTGCCCTGGCTGCGCGTGAGCACACCGTCGACGACCAGCAAGTCGATCGCCTTACGCACCGTGCCGGTGGATACGTTATAGAACTCACCAAGCTCCGCCTCTGTGGCGATGGCTTCCTCGAGCGCCCATTCCCCCGCGGCAATCCGGCTGACAAGGTCGTCCCGCAATTGCTGATACCGTGGCAATCGATCGTCTGGCTTGGTCATGACGGAAAGCGCATTCATGATTCATATAGTTGTTCAGAGGAGCTACCACTGTACCGCATCCGAAACCGGCGAGTGATCAAGGGTTAATCCCGAATGAAGATTCTCGCCTGGCGGCCTAGACTTGTCATACAGTCATATATATGACTGTATGACGTGCAAGAACGGAGACAGGCATGTTCGGTTGGTATAAGCAAGGCACGCCCCTCGAACGCAACACCTTTTGGGGTTGCTTCGCAGGTTGGGGACTCGATGCGCTCGACGTGCAGATGTTCACGCTGGCCATTCCCGCCATCATTGCGGCTTATGGCATCGACCATACCCAGGCCGGTGCGATCAGCAGCGTGACGCTCGTGTCTTCGGCGCTCGGAGGTTGGCTCGCTGGGGCGCTCTCAGATCGCTTTGGGCGGGTCCGAACGCTGCAAATGACGATTCTCTGGTTCGCCGGCTTTACGTTTCTGTGTGCGTTCGCTCAAAACTTCCCCCAACTCCTTATCCTCAAGGCGCTGCAAGGGTTCGGATTCGGCGGCGAATGGGCGGCGGGCGCGGTGCTGATGGCAGAAACCATCCGGACCGAACACCGCGGCAAGGCCATGGGCGCCGTGCAAAGCGCCTGGGCGGTTGGTTGGGGCGCAGCCGTTCTGCTCTATGCCGTGGTCTTCTCCTGGTTACCGGCGGACACGGCGTGGCGAGTGATGTTCGCGGTGGGCCTGTTGCCGGCCGGCCTGGTTCTCTTCGTACGGCGCAACCTCAAGGAACCCGTGCGCGTCGCTCCGGCAAGCGCGGAACCCAAGGTCTCCGCGTTGGGGCAAATCACCCAGGTCTTTCAGCCGCGAGTCATCCGGACCACCCTCATCGGCGCGGTGTTGGGCACCGGCGCTCACGGCGGCTACTACGCCATCATGACGTGGCTGCCGACCTTCCTTGCAAAAGAGCGGCACCTCTCGGTTTTGAACACCGGCGGCTATCTGGCGGTGGTCATCGTTGCCTTCTGGTGCGGCTGCATGGCAAGCGCGCATCTGCTCGACCGCATTGGCCGTCGACGCAACATTGCGTTGTTCGCGTTCTGCTGCATCGTCACCGTGCTCGCCTACGTGATGCTTGCGCTGACCAACACGCAGATGCTCGTTCTCGGCTTCCCGCTCGGGTTTTTCGCCGCCGGCATCCCGGCCAGCCTGGGGCCGCTCTTCAATGAGCTCTACCCTGCCGACATGCGCGGCACCGGCGTCGGATTCTGCTACAACTTCGGGCGCATCGCCTCGGCGGCATTTCCAGTTCTCGTCGGCTATATGAGTCATTCGATGTCGCTCGGCGCAGCCATCGGCATTGACGCGGCAATTGCATATGGACTTGCGATGGTCGCCGTTCTGCTCCTTCCCGAGACGCGCGGCAAGCGGTTACGTGAGGCTGCGCCGGAACACACACCCGATGCTGCCGACCACGCGCGGTTGACCCTGAACCCTCCGCGGGGCTGACGATGAACGCGCCAGCATCCACCGTACGGTCGCGACCCTGTCGCGTGGACACGCATGCGCACGTCTTCGAGCGAGGCTTGCCACTGACAGCCGGACGGCGCTACGCGCCGGGCTACGATGCAACCCTCGCGGCCTATCTGCAACTTCTGAACGCGCACGACATCGGCCTAGCCGTTCTGGTGCAACCTAGCTTTCTCGGGACCGACAACCGCTATCTGCTACAGGCACTGTCCCGTGACACCCGCCGCTTGAGGGGCGTTGCGGTTGTCGCGCCCGATATCTCCGAAGAAACGTTAGTTGACCTGCATGAGCGAGGCATTACCGGCGTACGGCTCAACTTGATGGAGCAGGCGTTACCGGACCTGCACGCGAAATCGTGGACAACCCTGCTGGACCGAGTGTCGCGACTCGGTTGGCATGTCGAATTGCACAGGCAAGCGCATGACCTGGCACCGTTGATCGACTGCCTTCTCGAGGCGGGATTGCCGGTCGTAGTCGACCATTTCGGGCGGCCCGATCCAGACAAGGGAACAGGCGACCCCGGGTTCAAAGCGCTTCTTGGCTTTGGCAGGACAGCGCGGGTTTGGGTCAAAGTCTCGGGAGCGTACCGCTGCACGGCGCCCGATTCAAGCTTCGTCCGTGACGCGACGAGCCGACTCCTGGAACACTTCGGTCCCGAGCGCCTGATGTGGGGAAGCGACTGGCCCCACACACAGAATGAACATGTGATGGACTACGGCCAGTCGTTATCGACGCTGTTGGACCTTGGACTGGATCCCGCTGTCGTCGACTCGATCTTGTGCACAACCCCGCATGCCTTCTACAGATTCGAGCAGGCGCCTGCGAACCACAACGCATCGACTGCGCAAACGCTTCAACGCACGTCTTGATGTCACCAAACCAGGCTCGCCGCGCAGACAAGGGCTTGTTATAATTCTTTCACCAAATCGAACAAACCATAACGCCCCACCCACACACTGCGCGACAGGACCTCCATGCTGAAACCCGATCGCCTCCGCGCCCTCGCCGATGCGCTGGCCAGGCAAAACGTGATGCGCCTGCGCGACGCCGCCAGCCTGCTGGGCGTATCGGAGATGACTGTCCGGCGCGACATCGCAGGCAGTCCAGAACGATTCACCTATCTCGGCGGCTACATCGTCAGCGCGACTGACGTGCCGAACAACGCCGGCTATTCACTCGAAGAGGAAAAAGACCACTTCGCGCAGGCCAAGGCAGAAGCGTCCGCGATCGCGGCGACGCTGATCGGCGACAACGAAACGCTGTTCATCGACTGCGGCACGACGCTCACCACGCTGGCCCGGCTCATTCCGGTCGAGCGCCATGTCACCGTGGTGTGCTATTCGCTGAATGTCGCGGAGATTCTGCGGCGCAAGCCGAATGTGCGGATGATTCTGCTCGGCGGCGTCTATGTGCCGTCGTCAGATTCGTTTGCGGGCGAAGAAAGTCTGGAGATGCTGCGCCGCATGGGGATCAACAAGGCGTTCATTTCCGCGGGCGGCGTGGACACCGCACGCGGCGTCACCTGCTGGAATTTTCACGAAGTCGCGCTGAAACAGGCCGCCATGGCGAGTGCCGTCGAACGGCATCTGGTGGTGGACCAGAGCAAGTTCGGCGTGGTGAAAGCGGTGCGTTTCTCGCAAGTCGACGACTTCGATTCGATCATCACCGAGAAGGGCCAGGAGTTCCGCAAGCGCAGGTAATCGCCCACGGCACGACGCCACAGCAGCGCGCGTTGCGCTACCGGGCGTGCCGATCGCGGCGTTCAGCCTTTGCGTTGCAACGCGAAGAGCGTCCCGGCGATCAGAATGAAGGCGCCGATGATCACCTTCTGCCAGGTGCTCGGCACGCCGACCAGAATCAGCACGCTGTTGATCAGCGTCACGAGCACGACGCCGAGCAAGGTACCCGCTACCGTACCCGTACCGCCCGTAATGCGCGCGCCGCCCAGGATCACCGCCGCGATCACATCGAGTTCCGAGCCGACCAGATCGAACGGATTCGCGAGACGGTTGTTCGACACATGCAGAATGCCGGCGATACCGGCGAGCATGCCCGTATAGCCGAATACGAACAGATGGATCGCGCGCAGGTTGTAGCCGAGCCGCTCGGCAATCGCCAGACTGCCGCCCATCGCATAGACGCCCCGCCCCATCATCGTCCGGTTCAGCAGCCACCACGTGACGACGGTGGCCGCCACCAGCGCCAGCACCGAAACCGGCAGCACCGCGCGCAGTCCGTCAGCCGTGTGATAGAAAAACAGCGGAATGCGGCCGAAACGATCCATGCTGTGCGGAATGTTCATGAAGAACGTCGTGCCGATGAACGTCAGCAAAAGCCCGCGATACAGATACTGCGTGCCGATCGTGACGATCAGCGAAGGCGCTTTCAACCGGTGCACGAGCAGGCCGTTGACGACGCCGAGCACGACGCCGCCGAGCGCGCCCGCGATCAGGATCAGCGCGAAGGGCGCGTCGGGCCACCACGCGAACACCGCCTTGGTGATGCCGTACATCGTCAGCGCGGCGATCGCGGTGAACGATACATCGATGCCGCCCGAGGCGAGCACGACCAGCGTGCCCAGCGCGAACAGCGACATCGTGGTGGCCGAGTGCAACAGGTCGAAGAGCGTCGCGAGCTGGAAGAAGCGCGGATTGATCGCACCGACAATCAGGCACGTCACTGCGATCAGCGCGACGGTGAACCACTCGGGCTTGCGCGCGAGCTTCGCCCGCAAGCCCGGCGGCTTGACCTCGGGCGTTACTTCGACGACGGTCGGGGTGCTCATGGTCTGGTTCATGCGCGGATTCATGCGCGAGTTCATGGGTGTTGGCGTCCTCTATGCCGCTTCCGAAAGCAGCGCGTGATACAGATCAGCTTCATTCAGCTCGTCGGCGCGGTATTCACTCGCGACGCGCCCCTTCTTCATCATCAGGATGCGGTCGCAGTTCTGCAGCAGTTCGGGCAAGTCGTCGCTGATCAGGATGATGCCGATGCCGCGCTGTGACAGCCGCTGCATGATGCGGTAAATGATGTCCTTCGATCCGACGTCGACGCCGACCGTCGGTCCATGCAGGATCAGCACGCGCGGCTCGATCGCGAGCCAGCGGCCGATCAGCACGCGCTGCTGATTGCCGCCCGAGAGCGACTGCACCGGCTTGTCGACGCCGGGCGTCGCGATCTGCAAATCCTGCACCGTCTGCTCCGCGAGCGCCTGCGCGCGTGCGCGATCGATCTGGCCGAAGCGGTCGCGCAAACTGGAAATCATCGCGGTGATCACGTTGTCGCGGATCGGCTTGTCGAGGAACAGGCCTTCGTTCAAGCGGTCTTCCGGCACGTAGCCGATGCGATGTCGTTTCGCGTCCGACGGTGTGCGCAATGAAACGGCATGACCGTCGAGCACGACCTGCCCCGACTGCGCCGGCGCGACGCCTGCCAGCGCACGGGCCAGTTCGTTGCGCCCCGAATCCAGCAGACCGGTAACACCCAGAATTTCGCCGCCGTGCAGTGCGAACGACACGTCATTGAACTGGCCGGTGCGCGTGAAACCCCGCACATCGAGCACGACGTCGTTCCCAAGACTACCTTCACGATAGCGCTCGTTCGACAGATGACGTCCGGTCATCAACTCGCTGATCTGCGCTTTCGTGAACTGCGCGATCGGTCCCTGCGCCATTTTTTGTCCGTCGCGCAGCACGATCACTTCGCCGCCGATCGCGTAGCACTCGTCGAGCTTGTGACTCACGAACAGCACCGTCACGCCCTGCGCGCGCAGATTGGCAAGTACCGCAATCAGGTTATCGACTTCCTTTTGCGTGAGCGACGTCGTGGGCTCGTCCATGATGACGAACTTCGCCTCGCTCGCGATCGCGCGGGCAATCGCGACGAGCTGACGCGTCGCGAGCGGCAATTGTTCGATCAGCGTCGACTGAAAATCCGGGTCGCCGGGCAGACCGACTGCTTCGAGTGCACGCGCCGCCGTGCGCGCCAGCGCGCGCCGGTCGAACGTGCGGGCGAGCCTGCCTTCGTGCAGGGCCAGCTCGGAAGTAAGCGCGACATTTTCGGCCACGCTCATGTTAGGCAGCAGCGAGAGGTCCTGATAGACCGTTTCGATGCCCGCCGCGAGGGCTTCAAGCGCGGAGAGCCGCGCATGCCTTTCGCCTTCGATGATGAGCTCGCCTTCGTCAGGCGGCTGTGCGCCGGAAATGATCTTGATGAGCGTGCTCTTGCCACAACCGTTCTCGCCGAGCAGGTGATAAATCTGACCGCGCTCGAACGACAGGCTCACGCCGCGCAATGCATGCACGCCGGTGAACCGCTTGTGCACGCCGACAACCTGCAGAAAGGGCTGCGACGGTTGAGACTGCGGTGACGATACGTGTTGTTTCATGATGGCGAACCGCTAGGTAAGGCGTGCCCACCTGGGCACGCCGGAACACATAAAACATGAAACGTGGATCAGAACGGATACTGCTTGTAGTTCGACTTGTCGACGTTCACCCAGCCCTGGCCGCGCACGATGATGCCCTTGCCCGGCCCCTTCGCGACCGTGACCTTCGTGTAGCCAGGAATGCCGAGATCGGCCCCGTTCTCGACCGTTTTGCCGTCGATCAGCATCTGCGCGACCTTGTTCATCGCGATGCCCGCAAGCTTCGGATCCCAGAACGCGATGCCGTTGACGGCGCCGCTTTCGAGGAACTTGCCCGCTTCGGTCGGCAAGCCCGTGCCGTAGACGCAAATCTTGCCCTGCATGCCGGCTTCCTCGACCGCGCGGCCAATGCCGATCACGTCGAGCGAGGACGAGCCCTGGAAGCCCTTCAGATCCGGATGCTTGCGCAGCACTTCCTTCGCGACTTCGTACGCGCGCTCGCCATCGTTGTTGGTTTCGAGCTTCGGCTCGACCAGATCCATCTTCGGATATTTGGCCTTCGCATTGCCGATGCCGCCGTCGGCCCACTGCACCTGCGAGCGGCTGCCGAGCGAACCGACCAGCACGGCCCACTTGCCGTCGTCGTGCATGCATGAGGCGAGACGCTCGTTCAGGCCGGCGCCGTATGCGGTGTTGTCGAACGCTTCGATGTCGACCATCGTGTTCTTCGCGTTATCGGCCTCATGGGTGACCACCTTGATGCCGCGATCCATCGCTTTCTTCAGCGCCGGTTCGAGCGTGGGTGGGTCGTAGGGCACGACGGCAATCGCCGTGACCTTCTTCGCGATCAGGTCTTCGATGATCTTCAGCTGCTGCGCGGCATCCGCGCGGCCCGGACCGGTCTGATAGGCGTTCACGCCGGGGTTGTCCTTCGCGAACGCCTTGACGCCGTCGTCCATCCGGTTGAACCAGTTGATGCCCGTCACCTTGACGACCGTGACGATCGTCTCGTTGGTTGCAGCCTGCGCAGCGGCGATCACGCCCACCGTAAAGACGCCTGCCGCGAGCGCGGCGCCCAGTCGAGTCAATTTCATGCGATGTCTCCTTTATCGTTCGATGTCGCCCCTCTTCACGGTCGCGGACAGCCAGGGCTCGTTGTCCGCCGCGTACTGAAACTCTTGTTGCGCCTCCTGCCTGCGCGCGCCCGAAAGCTAACGCTTGCGCGCCGTGCCCGCGCCACTGGTACTGACGCCGGTACCACCACCGCCGCCGAAGCCGAAAATCGCCCGCACCCGCTCGCCGCCCGCAAATGCCAGCGACAGCAACAACAGAAAACCCCACGCGCAATCGCCAAAGAACTGCGACACGCCCAGCAGATTGAACAGGCTCGAAAGAAACTGCAGCACCGTCGCGGCAAAGAACACGCAGATGATGCGGCCGTGGCCGCCCGCGGGATTCACGCCGCCCATCACCGCGATCAGAATCGCGATCAGCAGATATGAATTGCCGTAATCCCATTTCGCGCTGGACGTGTGCGTCGCGCTGATGAGCCCCGCCAGCGAGGCAAGCACGCCGCACATTGCATAGGTCGTGATCAGCATCCGCGCGCGCGGAATGCCGGCATGGAACGCGGCTTTGGGATTGGTGCCCATCAGATAGAGGCGCAGGCCGAACGGGCTGCGTTTGAGCAGCCACCCCAGCACGACGACTGCCGCGATAAAGATGCAAAACGCGATCGGCACCTGAAACACCGTCCCGTTACCGATACTCGACAACGGGTCGACATAGTCGACGTGCACCGACGCGCCGTTGCTCAGCACCACGGCAAAGCCCGTGAACAGCAGCTGTGTGCCGAGCGTACAGAGAATCGGCGTGAGCCTGAGGCGCGCGATGACCACGCCGTTCAGGAGCCCACCCAGCAGCCCCACCGCCACCACGATCGCGCAGAACAGCGCCGTATAGAGCACCGGCGAGTCGTCGCCGTTGACGAAGTGCGGCACGGCCATCGCGGCGACCATGCCCGACAGATTGGCAAGCCCGACGCCGGACAGGTCGATCCCGCCGTTGCCGGATACCATCGACAGCATGATGCCGAGCGCGAGCAAACCGAGTTCGGGCAACTGGCCGCCCATCGATTGCAGGTTGTCGATGTCGACGAACTGCCCGTGCGATAGCCACGTCGCGACCAGCACGACGAGCACATTGACGATCAGCAGGAAATTCAGTTGCCGGTCGGCAAACAGCTTTCCAGCGGCGAACGAGGACTTCATGGTGATGACGATCTCCTTCAACCTGCACAAATAGTCAGCATGCCTGGGACGTCCGGCTCGACTGGCTCCCGGACTGGTTCATTACCCGCTTCACTTCATCGAGCGTCGGCATGGAGGGCGCCGTGCCCGGACGCGTCACGGAAATGCCCGCGAGCGCGCAACCGAAGCGCATCGCGGTAATCGCATCGTCGCCGCGTGCGAGCGCCGCCGCGAAGCCGCCCGTAAAGCCGTCGCCGGCACCGGCGGTTTCCACCACGCGACCGCATTGGTAAGCCGGCACGTGTACCGATTGGGTCGCCGAATGCAGCAACGCGCCGCCTTCGCCGAGCGTGACGATCACCGCGCCGACACCCTTGGCGAGCAGCACATCGGCGGCACGGCGCGCATCGTCCGCATTCGCGATCGGCACGCCGGTCAGCGCAGTGGCTTCGGTTTCGTTCGGGGTGATGTAGTCGCACAACGGGAAGATGCCGTCGTCGAGCGGCAACGCGGGCGCCGGATTGAACACGGTGATGACGCCGTGTTTGCGCGCAACTTGCAGACCGCGGCGCGCGGCAGGCAGCGGCTGTTCGAGCTGCGTGACAAACACGCGCGCGGCGGCGATGTCGGCTTCGATCGCGTCGACGTCGGCGGCGTTCATCGTGCCGGCCGCGCCGGATGCGACGATGATCGCGTTCATGCCGGTGGTGTCGTCGACGAAGATATGCGCCGCGCCGGTGGAAACACCTTCGACGACCGACGCGCGCGCCGTGATGCCTTCGGCAGCCCACGTCGTGCGGGCAATCGCGCCGAACGCGTCGTTGCCGATGCGGGTGCAGAAGACCACTTCAGCGCCGGCACGCGCCGCCGCGACCGCCTGATTCGAACCCTTGCCGCCCGGCCCCATCGCGAATGCCGAGCCGGCGATCGTCTCGCCGATCAGCGGCATGCGCTCGGCGCGAAACGTCAGGTCGGTGACGTAGATGCCGAGAATGACGATGCGCCCGCTTCGTTGCTGGGGTGCGTTCATGTGCGTTCCGCTCGCGGGGTAACAGTAGCGATCAGTCCATCGGCATTCAACGGCACGGTATTCAACAGCAGATCCAGATTCTTCAGCACGTTGTCTCCTCCATTTTCTGGTTGGCGTGCATGTCGTTCAGACGTTCACTCCAACTGTCGATCAGTCTCCGTACGGTATCCAGATGTTCTTTACCTGCACGGCCTGGCGCAAAAACGGCAGGCCTTCGCTCGAACGGTCGAACCAGTCGAACCGGCGGCCGTGATCGACAAACGTACGCTTCAGATTACCGATCGATTCGCCTTCGACCAGCGTCGAATCCGCCGCATTGCCGAAGCACCAGACGGCATCGACATCGCCGTGTCCGGCGAGCGCCGGCAGCAGCGCTGCGCGTTCACCCGTCACGATGTTGAGCACGCCGCCGGGCACGTCCGAGGTCTCGGCCACCTGATAAAAATCGGTGACCGTCAGCGGACACGCCTCACCCGGCAACACGACGACGCGATTGCCCATCGCCAGCGCGGGCGCCGCCAGCGAAACGAAACCGAGCAACGGCGCCTCGTCCGGACAGGCAATGCCGATCACGCCAAGCGGTTCGTGCATCGCCAGTGCGACGCCGCGCAGCGGCGGCGTATGCACGGCGCCATCGAACTTGTCGGCCCACGCGGCGTAGGTGAACAGGCGCGCTACCGCTGCCTCGACTTCCGCACGCGCCGCCGCTTCCGTCGCCCCGTTTCTCACGACGAGCTGCCGCGCGAATTCGTCCGCGCGCACGGCAAGATTCTCGGCGAGGTAGAACAGCACCTGAGCGCGGTGATGCGTGCTCGCCTGCGACCACTTCTGCGCCGCCCGTGCCGCTTCGACCGCGTTGCGAATGTCCTTCCGGTTACCCTCGCCCACTTCGCCGACCGGCGTGCCATCCGGTGCGTGAACCTGCAACGAATACCCACTATCTGGACGCACCTGCTTGCCGCCAATGAACAGCTTCGCGGTACGGTCGATCAACGTGATAGCCGCCGGCCGATCACGCTCGCCTGCGCCTGCGCCCGCCGCGCGAACCACCGGCCGACGCTCCGCAAGGTTGAGCCACGCACGCGGTTTCAGATATTCGTGGATGCCCTCACGTCCGCCTTCGCGCCCATAGCCCGATTCGCGATAGCCGCCGAAGCCGACCGCCGCGTCGAACAGGTTCGTCGCATTGATCCACACGACCCCGCACGCAAGACGCGGCGCGATGTCGAGCGCGCGGCCGATCGTTTCGCTCCACACGCTGGCGGCGAGCCCATAGCGCGAGTTGTTGGCGAGTGCGATGGCTTCATCGGGCGTACGGAAGCTCATCGTCACCAGCACGGGGCCGAAGATTTCTTCCTGCGCGAGCGTGGCAGCCGGCGCCACGCCGGTGATAAGCGTGGGCGGATAAAAGCAGCCGCCGGCCGGCGTCGTTGCATTGGCTGGCTGCCAGATCGAGCAGCCTTCGCGCCGCCCGCTTTCCACCAGTGACGCGATGCGTTCGAGCTGCACCGGATCGACGATCGCGCCGATATCGATGCTCTTGTCGAGCGAGGTGCCGACGCGCAGCGTTTCCATGCGGCGCTTCAGCTTCGCGATGAAGCGTGCTTCGATCCCCTCCTGCACGAGCAGCCGCGAACCGGCGCAACAGACCTGCCCCTGGTTGAACCAGATCGCGTCGACTACGCCTTCCACAGCGCCGTCGAGGTCCGCGTCGTCGAACACGATGAACGGCGACTTGCCGCCGAGTTCGAGCGTCAGCGATTTGCCCGAGCCGGCCGTAACCGAGCGGATCGATCGCCCGACTTCGGTCGAACCCGTAAAGGCGATCTTGTCGACCTGCGGATGCGCGACGAGCGCCGCGCCGGTGCGGCCGTCGCCCGTCACGACGTTCAGCACACCTGCCGGCAAGCCTGCCCGATGCGCGAGCTCGGCGAACAGCAAGGCCGTGAGCGGCGTGTATTCGGCGGGCTTCAGGACGACGCAGTTGCCCGTGGCAATCGCCGGTGCGATCTTCCACGCGAGCATCAGCAGCGGAAAATTCCACGGCACGATCTGACCGACCACGCCGAGCGGCGCGTAACCGGCGAATTCGCTGTCCTGCAACTGCGCCCAGCCAGCATGATGCAGAAAGTGCCGCGCGACGAGCGGCACATCGATATCGCGCGTTTCGCGGATCGGCTTGCCGTTGTCGAGCGCTTCGAGCACGGCGAACAGCCGGCTATGACGCTGGACCATGCGCGCGAGCGCGTACAGGTGCCGCGCGCGCCCGGCGCCGCCCAGCGCGAGCCAGCCCGGTTGCGCGGCGCGCGCAGCGGCCACGGCCGCGTCGATATCGGCCGCCTCGCCCTGCGCGATATCGGCGAGCCGCTCGCCCGTCGCGGGCGCGTGCGAGACGAAGCGCTCACCGGCGGCCGGCGCATGCCACGCACCGCCGATGAAATGCCCGAAGCTCGTCTCGTGCTGCGCGAGCCATGCGCGCGCGGCGTGGTCGTCCTCGGGTGCGGGACCGTACTCCATCGATGAAAAATACTCGGCTACGCTCATGGGATCGGTCTTGTGTTCAGGCTACGGGGTGACGGTTGAAAGCGGAATAACGGCCGCTCACATGATGTTCGAGCTGGCGTTCGATATCGGCCAGCAGACTCGACGCGCCGATCCGGAACAACGCCGGTTCGAGCCATGGGCGGCCGAGTTCTTCCTTCATCAGGATCTGGTACGACAGCACGGACTTCGCGTTCGACACGCCACCCGCGGGCTTGAAACCGATGGGCACACCCGTGCGCGCCTGGTATTCGCGGATCATGCGCACCATCACGAGCGACACGTCGAGCGTCGCGTTGACGCCTTCCTTGCCGGTCGATGTCTTGATGAAGTCGGCGCCGGCCATCATGCAGACCATCGATGCGCGCGCAACGTTGGACAGCGTGCGAATGTCGCCGGTCGCCAGAATCGTCTTCAGATGCGCCGGGCCGCACGCCGCGCGGAACTCGCGCACTTCGTCGTAAAGCGCCTGCCAGTTGCCGGTGAGCACGTATTCGCGCGTCACCACGACGTCGATTTCCATCGCGCCGTCCGCGACGGAAGCCTCGATCTCTTTCAGCTTCAGCGGATGCGGAATCAGTCCGGCCGGAAAACCGGTGGATACCGCGGCGACCGGAATGCCGCTGCCATGGAGCGCATCGACCGCCGCCGCGACAAAGCGGTGGTACACGCAGACCGCGCCCGTCGCGATGCCCTGCGGCGCGATGCCGAGCGCGTCGAGCAGATCGGCGCGCACCGGCTGGCGCGCTTTCGCGCAGAGGCGCCGCACGCGGCCTTCGGTGTCGTCGCCGTTGAGCGTCGTGAGGTCGATGCAGGTGACGGCCTTCAGCAGCCACGCGGCCTGCGCATCCTTCTTGACGGTACGGCGCGTGGCAAGCGTGGACGTGCGCCGTTCGACCGCGGACTGGTTGACGCGCAGACCGTCCAGCCATGACGCGTCGAACGGCGTGCCCGGGTTGCGAACCGGATGGATGTGCGGCCCGCCGCGCAGCGCAACGACCGAAGAAGACAAGGAAGAACTTTCAGGCATGAGACATCCGGAATTTTGATGCGACGCACAACCAGCGGCCGACGATTGATCCGCACTTATGCTACAACGATTGATAGAATCATAACAAGCTTTGCGAACCAATCGTTACATTTAGCCTAGCTGAACCTGCCTTAACGCCTTAAATATTATTGACGCACCATATCCATGGTTCGAAGATCACAACCATTGTCGCGATCGATCGCGACACACAAAGAAAAGAATTTCGTCGCATCGACGAAGGAGACATGCCAGATGAGTGAGCCGGTTGCGGTCACGGCCGCTTCATCGCCACAGGTGCCATTGATCCGTGTCGCGGGCGTGGATCGGCGTGCAGTCTTTGCCGGTAGTCCAGGCGACCGTGCTCGAGGCTTACAAGACCGTCTTCAAGAAAGACCCGCCGGCCCAGCTTGCGGACGCATGCAAGAAAGCAAAGCCGGCTTGTGGCTGATGCTTGGGCAGGGGGAGCGCGGCGCCGACGCACGGCGGCCGACGCCCATTCCCAGGGGGCAGAGGCCAAGGAGGGCTGCTCCTGAGACCAACAAGAAACCGCGCTCGGTACGCTCGCCACGCAAGGTCAGGAGCGACGCTTGAAGCCGTCGAATCAGGCCGCGTGGCCGTGGCTTCCCTTTTCGCTGTCGAGATGCGCCATCTGCGCCGCCGCGTAACGCTCACCCGCCGCGGCCCCTTTAGGCACCGCCTGCGCGATCGCAGTCAGATCCTCCGTGGTGAGCGTCACGTCGACCGCGCCGAGCGCCTCGGCAAGACGATCGCGCCGGCGTGCGCCAACCAGCGGCACGATATCGCTGCCTTGCGCGGCAACCCACGCAATGGCAATCTGCGCGACCGTGACGCCTTTGGCATCGGCCACCTTGCGAAGGGCATCCACGAGCGCGAGATTGTGATCGACGTTGTCCCCCTGAAAGCGCGGACTCATCGCGCGAAAATCGCCTTTTCCCGCGGAATCTTTGGTCCAGTGTCCGCTGATCAGGCCGCGCGACAGCACACCGTAGGCCGTCACGCCGATACCGAGTTCGCGCAAGGTCGGCAGGATCTCTGCTTCGACGCCGCGCGAAATCAGCGAATATTCGATCTGCAGGTCGCTCACCGGGTGCACCGCCGCCGCACGACGGATAGTCGCCGCGCCGACTTCGGACAAGCCCATGTGCCGCACATAGCCGGCCTTGATCATGTCGGCGATCGCGCCGATCGTGTCTTCGATCGGCACGTTCGGATCCAGCCGCGCGGGCCGGTAGATGTCGATGTGATCGACGCCCAGGCGCTGCAGCGAATAAGCGAGAAAGTTTTTGACCGCCGCGGGCCGCGCGTCGTAGAGCGACCAGCCACCCGCGGGATCGCGCATCGCCCCAAATTTCACGCTGACGATCGCCGCGTCGCGCCGTGAGGCCGGAGCGCTTTTCAGCGCCTCGCCGATCAGCATCTCGTTGTGGCCGGACCCATAGAAATCGCCGGTATCGAGCAGCGTGATGCCTGCTTCGAGCGCGGCGTGGATCGTCGCGATGCTTTCAGCGCGATCGGACGGACCGTACATACCCGACATGCCCATACAGCCAAGACCGATGGCGGAGCTTTGCGCGCCAGTCTTACCCAGTTGAAGTTGCTTCATGATGTTCCTCGGTAGTTGCGCCACAAGGAGGGCGCTTGACCAGAAGTATCGGCGAATTGGCGCGTGCGATAATCCACCTCAATCCGGATAACCTGCGCGGAAAAACGAACGATGCAGGAACCTGACCTTTCCGACCTGAAAGCATTCGTCGCCGTCACGCAGGCACGCGGCAACGCACATTTCGTCACGTAGCGAGGCCCGGTATCTGGACGCCGAAAATCTGCAACACCAGGACGACGTTGAGGGACAGGACAGCGACAGCCCCCGCGATAGCCAGCGCCGCAGTCACGGCGTGACTGCGGTACACGCCCATCACCTGGCGCCGGCAGGTGAACCACACGAGCGCCACCATCGGAAACGGCAGTGCGATACTCAGCACGACCTGGCTGACGACCAGTGCCTGGGTGGCGTTCACGCCGAAGCCGACGACAAGAAAACTCGGGATCATCGTGACCACCCGGCGCAGCCACAGCGGAATCTGAAAGCCGACGAAACCCTGCATGACCATCTGCCCCGCCATCGTCCCGACGACCGAGCTGGATATGCCGGAGGCAATCAGCGACAGCAGGAATACGCCTGCTGCCCCGATTCCGAGCAGCGGCGCGAGCGTGTGATAGGCGGACTCGATTTCCGCGACCTCCGGGTGTCCGGCATGAAATGCGCCGGAGGCCATGATGACCATCGCCATGTTGATCAGTCCGGCTATCGTCAGCGCGATCATCACCTCGATATTGGAGAAGCGCACCAGCTTCACACGCTCGCCTTCGGTTCGTGCGGACGCTCGGCGCTGAGTCAGCCCGGAATGCAAGAAAAGCGCGTGCGGCATCACCGTTGCGCCGATGATGCCGACCGCAATGGTGAGCGCCTGCGCATCGGGTACCTGGGGTGTGAAGAGGTGCCTGGCAACGTCCGGCCAATGAACCGGCGTCAGGAACAGTTCTGCCAGATAACATAACCCGACGATACCCACGAGCGCCCCGATCGCCAGCTCGAGCGGCCTGAAGCCCGCCTTCTCGAACAGCAGCAAACCGTAAGTGATCAGCGCCGTCAGGACCATGCCCGCGAAAAGCGGCATATGGAAAAGCAGCGCAAGGCCGATCGCGCCGCCGAGGAATTCAGCCAGATCAGTCGCCATCGCGGCAACCTCGCTCACGCCCCACATCAGCCAGACGAGCGGCTTCGGGAAATGTGTGCGGCACAACTCCGCAAGATTTTGCCCCGTGACAATGCCAAGTTTCGCCGAGAGCGCCTGAAACAGCATCGCGATCACGTTGGCCAGCAGCACCACCCACAACAGGGAATAACCGTAGCGCGCGCCCGCCTGAATGTTCGTCGCAAAGTTGCCCGGGTCCATATAGGCGACCGATACGACCACCGCCGGACCAGCGAACGGAAGGAGCATGGCCAGCCCGCCGCGACGCCCATCGAGCGCCTCGCGGATCGCAACGGTCGTCTTTTCGGTCAACCTGCCGTGGCGGACCGGCTCCTTGACGCGATCATCCATGTTTTACCTCATCCAGGAAGCGGTGCTGGAAATACCGGGCACTGCTGCCTACTCTACGCCGATAGTCACAAATCGGGCACAGGCTACCGATAACGTAATGGTGCTCGATTCCGGCGAAGCGCGTTCGCCATGTCACGCTCAAGCCGATTAACTATTACGCGTCCAGATTTATTCGTATTGGATTACCGCTGGTCATTCTGCTGTGCCTCGTCCAACCTTTAACGACGGGACAGAATTATCTGGAATCCGTGCTTTGGTCGCTCTACTGTGAGATGGTGTATTACGCCATTTACCCAGTCTTGCGCCCGCGGTTTCGCTATATCGGCGAAATGATCGCCGGCAGCGCGCTTGCGGCCGGTGTGATGGTGGCAGTGGTTCGTCTGTTTGGGCACCCCGTTTGCCACAGCTGCGTCTATGAAACGTATCGAATTCCAGGTACGGCTTTGCTGTATGCGGCCGGATGGATTTTCGGCTGCCTGATCGCCGAAACCCAGCGCAACGCGGAGCAGTTCCACATACGTGGCGCGTATTCGCCGCTCACCATGATGATCAAGCGCGGCCTCGACCGGACCACTCATTACCTGGCAGACCGTCTGGTTGCGCTCAGAGTCGCGGTTGTCGCGGCCGGGGCGGCAGTGATGATTTTGCTATCCGAATCGAATCTCAAACCGGCAACCGTGCCGCTGATCACGCCCGATATCACGCTGCCGCTATTTCAGTTCCTTGCGGCAGTCTGGATCGCGGCGGAGACAGCCACGCCGTCCAAAGCAGGCGTATGGTCCAGACTGGCCGCTTTCGGCGCGTGGTCCTATAGCCTCTATCTTTGCCACAAGATGGCGCTTGCACTGCTGGAGATGACCAGCTTCGACGACACCTCCCGCTTCGCATGGTTCGTACAGGTGGCGTTGGCGTTCGCGATCAGCTATGCGTTCTACCGGATCATCGAAAGGCCCTCGCATCTGATTTCCCAGCGGCTACGGAAATACACGCCGGACGCGCCGACGGCGCCGGCGGCCTGACTTTCAGTACGGCACCGCCGGTATCGAAGATCGCCGTGTCGTGGAAATTCGAGCCGCTGCCCGGAATGTCCTGAACGTTCGAGTAGGTCCCCGTGCGGCCCGGCGATATCGTGCTGGCCGACGATAACGGTGTACTGCTTACCGACGCGCCGACTGTCGCCGCCGTGATCGATATGGCGCTCGCGTCCGACCTGGCGAAACCCGCGACACTGGTGCGTCTCGACGCGAAAGAGCCGGTTCGCGATGTCCTGCCATGCTTCATACCGCACGGTATCCATGCGTCTAATGATCAGCATTAGAACAATAAAGTTGACGAGCCTTCCACGCGAGCGAACACTACACATACGACAACCCATGCGAATCCGGAGTCTTTTGAAATGCAAACGATGCACACGCCAGATCCCATGATCGAAAAAGCCACGCCGCTCGACGCCCAATTCGACGCGGAAAGCCGTGTACGACAGGAGCTCGCCGCGCTCTACCGTCTGGTCGCGCACTTCCGCATGACGGACATGATCGACACGCACATCACGGCGCGCCTGCCAGGCCGGCCGGGAGAGCCACCGACCTTTTTGATCAATCGCTACGGCATACTTTTTCACGAGATGCGCGCGTCGGACCTGGTGAAGATCGATCATGACGGCCACGTCGTCGACGAGCGTGCGCACAGCGAGCCGGAACTGTTCCGGGTGAATGCCGCGGGTTTCACGATTCACTCGGCAATTCACGCAGCGCGTGACGATCTGCATTTTGTGATCCACACGCACACGGCTGCCGGCACCGCCGTGTCGGCACAGGAGCATGGGCTGCTGCCGATCAGCCAGCATGCGTTGAAGTTCTACGGCAAGCTTGGCTACCACGACTACGAAGGCATCGCCCTCGAACTCGGCGAACGCGAACGTCTGGTTCGGGATCTTGGTTCCTGCAAGGCGATGATCCTGCGCAATCACGGACTGCTCGCAGCGGGCGCCACGGCTGCCGAAGCATTTCACGAGATCTATTTTCTCGAGCGGGCCTGCCAGGCGCAGATCCAGGCGCTGGCCGGCGGTACCGCACTGCGCATTCCGCCGCGCGAGGTCTGCGAATTGACCGCCGCCCAGTTCAATCGTGAAGCCTCGGCGGAAATCGCGGACATGGCGTGGCGCGCTGCACTTCGGCTCATAGACGACCCGCAATCCGATTACCGCAGCTAGCCGTCCTGATAGTAAGGATTAGAAATCCGAATTCTGT
Source organism: Paraburkholderia sp. SIMBA_030 (assembly GCF_046535245.1). Taxonomy (NCBI): domain Bacteria; kingdom Pseudomonadati; phylum Pseudomonadota; class Betaproteobacteria; order Burkholderiales; family Burkholderiaceae; genus Paraburkholderia; species Paraburkholderia sp. SIMBA_030. The sequence continues at coordinate 97,586 of NZ_JAWRXB010000026.1, read as the reverse complement.
CGGCGTATAGGCACGGACCTGCTGGCTGCATCCGCCACCCGATCCGCATGATACGAAGACCGCACCAGCGGCCCGGCCACCACCTCGCGAAAGCCCATCTTCAATCCTTCGTCGCGCCATGAAGCAAACTGCTCCGGCGCCACATACCGGCGCACCGGCATATGAAAACGCGACGGTGCGAGGTACTGCCCGATAGTCAGGATATCGACACGATGCGCACGCAAATCGCGCATCGTGTCGACCAGCTCGTCGTCGGCTTCTCCAAGGCCGACCATCAAGCCTGACTTCGTGAGCACGGCCTCATTCGCCTCTTTGACACGCGCCAGCAATTCAAGCGAGCCGCGATAATCAGCACCCGCCCGCGCCGCCCGGCACAGCGACGGCACCGTTTCGAGGTTGTGATTGAAGACATCCGGCCACGCTTGCGACAGTGCAAGCAAGGCCCGCTCGACGCGGCCACGAAAATCCGGTGTCAGCACTTCGACGCGGATCCCCGGCACACGCTCGCGCAACAACGCGACGCAGCGGGCAAAATGCGCGGCGCCGCCGTCACGCAAATCGTCGCGATCCACCGACGTGACGACGACGTAGCGCAAGGCAAGCGCCGCCACCGCGTCGGCGAGCCGCTGCGGCTCCTCGTCATCCAGCGGCGCCGGACGGCCATGCGCGACGTCGCAAAACGCACAGCGTCGCGTACAGATGCCGCCCATGATCATGAAGGTGGCTGTGCGTTGCGCAAAACACTCGCCGATGTTCGGACACATCGCCTCCTCGCAGACCGAATGCAAACGGTGTTCGCGCAGGATCGCCGCGACGCCGGCAACCGTCTCGCTCATCATCGGCCTGGCGTGCAGCCACGAAGGCTTCGGCAAGATCTCGGCGCCGGAAACCGGCACGATCTTCACCGGAATCCGCGCGAGCTTGTCGGCGCTGCGCTTGCCATGCTGACCGAGCGCTGTGACGCTGTCGCCATGCAGTGCGGCGTCCATTTCAAGGCCCCAGAAAGTCGTCGAGCAGGCGATTGACCTCCGAGGCCGCTTCCATCTGCACCATATGCCCCTTGCCTTCGAGCACATGGACGCGAATGTCGCCTGCCAACCCTTGCGCATGCGAGGCCGGAATGATCCGATCCTCCGCGCCCCAGATCAGTAGTGTGCGCGGAGCAAGCTGAGCGAGCCGGTCGCGATAGCCCACGCGCTGCACGTTGCCGTCAAACGCTGAAGATGCGATCTTGCGCAACGCATCGTTCACGCCTTCGAGCCGCTTGTACCTGACGATATCCTCGACCAGCTGACGCGTCACCAGCGCCGGGTCGGCAAAGAGTTTCGCCAGATGCGGCTTGAGCGCGTTGCGGCTACTGCCCTCGGCAAAGCCGGCGATGTAGTCGCCGTTGATCTCATCGCCGAGACCCGCGCCCGAAATCAACGCAAGCGAAGCGACCCGCCCCGGTGCCTTCGCGGCGACCGTCATCGCTACCAGCGCGCCCATCGAATGTCCGATCAGATGCGCATTGCCGATGCCGCGATCGTCGAGAAACGCGATCACGCTGTCCGCAAGTTCTTCTGCGCTGCCGGTTTCGACCGCTTTGCCGGACTCGCCGTGGCCCGGCAAATCCAGCGCCCACACGGTGCGATGCGCGGCGAGGTCGGCGTGATTGAATAGCCAGTTATTCAGATCGCCGCCGAAACCGTGAATCAGCACCGCAGGCGTGCCGCCTTCGCCGAGTTTCAGATAGCGCACGGTGCGTCCGCCAATCTGCGCTTTCTCCGGAAGCGGGCCGCTTTCGCCCGCTTCCGCGCTTGCCGGCACGAAATCGCGCTGGAACGCTTCGACCGCCGCATCGATCTCCGCGTCCGGCGTTTCCGTGTCGGCCACCACCGCCAGCAATGCGCCGATCGGCAGCGTGTCGCCCGCCTGCGCGATCTGCCGGCGCAAGGTGCCGTCGAACGCACATTCGACGCCGGACGAGATCTTGTCCGTCTCCACATCGAGCACTTCGTCGCCCTTCGCCACCTTGTCGCCGATTGTTTTGAGCCAGCCGTTGACCTGCCCCTGCTCCATCGACAAGCCCCACTTGGGCATCGTAATCATATGAATCGGCATCGCTTAACCCCTCACTTTCAGAACGGCTTCGGCGATTTGCTGCGCCGACGGAATGTACATGTCTTCGAGCACGCCGGAAAACGGCGTCGGCGTATGCGGCGCGGTCACGAGCTCGATCGGCGCCTTCAGCGAGTGAAACGCGCGCTGCGCGATCAGTGCGGAGATATCGGTCGCCATCGAGCAACGCGGATTCGCTTCGTCGACCACCACCACGCGGCCGGTCCGCGCCGCGCTTTCGAGAATCGTTTCCTCGTCGAGCGGCGAAGTGGTGCGCAGGTCGATCACGTCGACCTGAACGCCGTTTTTCGCGAGTTTTTCCGCGGCCTCGGTGGCGTAGTGCACCATGCGGCCATAGGTGACGATAGTGGCGTCGTCGCCGTCGCGCACCACGTTCGCCTCGCCGAACGGAATCGCATACGACTCTTCCGGCACGTCGCCTTCGCGGCCGTACAGCAGTTTGTGCTCGCAGAAAATCACCGGGTCGTTGTCGCGGATCGCCTGAATCAGCAGGCCTTTCGCGTCGTACGGCGTCGACGGGCACACCACTTTCAGGCCGGGTATATGCGTGAACAACGAAGTCAGCATCTGCGAGTGCTGCGCCGCCGCGCGCAAGCCGGCACCCTGCATCGCGCGAATCACGACCGGCGTGACCGCTTTGCCGCCGAACATGTAGCGAAACTTGGCGGCCTGATTGAAGATCTGGTCGAAGCACACGCCCATGAAGTCGATGAACATCAGTTCCGCGACCGGCCGCATCCCACATGCGGCCGCGCCCACTGCCGCGCCGATATAGCCGCCTTCCGAGAGCGGCGTGTCGAGCACGCGGCCCGGATATTTGTGGAAGAGTCCTTTCGTTACGCCGAGTACGCCGCCCCATGCGTCCTGCTCGCCGGGCGAACCCGCTCCGCCCGCGTTGTCCTCGCCCATCACGATGACGGTTTCATCGCGGGCCATTTCCTGACTCAGTGCTTCGTTGATTGCCTGAGAAAATGTGATCTTGCGTGCCATGTCTGTCTCCTTTGTCGACCGGAGTTAGCGCTTCAGCTGTCGACCAGAGTTGGCGCTTCAGCGCTTACTCTGGTCCCATGCAAAGCACTTACTCCGGTCCCATGAAAGATGGTTTCCAAATCGTTTAGGTTTGCTACGCGCGCGTTATGGATAAGACACGTAGACGTCGCTCAACAGGTCTTCAGCGGTCGGCAGGGGCGCGGCTTTGGCCTCGGTCACGGCGCTGTCGATCAAAATCTTGACCTCGGCATCGATGCCGCGCAATTGATCGGATGTGAGGATTTCGGCGCGCACCACGCGCTCTTCGAAACGCTTCAGGCAGTCTTTCTCGTCGCGCAGCTTCTGCACTTCGCCCGGTGCGCGATAGGTTTGCGCATCGCCTTCGAAGTGACCGAAATAACGCGAGAATTTCACTTCGACGAGTGTCGGGCCGCCGCCGTGACGCGCCCGTTCGATCGCTTCGCCTAGCGCCTCGTGCACCGCGAAGAAGTCGAAGCCGTCGACGATCACGCCCGGCATGCCGAAGCCGCTCGCGCGATCCGCGATGTTGTCGGTCGCGACCGACCACGTCGACGAAGTCGCTTCCGCATAGCCGTTGTTCTCGGCCACGAAGATCGCCGGCAGGCGCCATACCGAAGCCAGATTCATCGATTCGAAAATCACGCCCTGATTCGACGCGCCATCGCCGAAAAAGCACACGCCGACGCCGCCGGAATTCTTGTACTTCGCCGCGAGCGCCGCGCCGCAAATCAGCGGCCCGCCCGCGCCGACGATACCGTTCGCGCCGAGCATCCCTTTCGACAGATCGGCGATATGCATCGAGCCGCCTTTGCCGTGACACACGCCGGTCCTGCGGCCGTAGATCTCGGCCATCATGCCGCGTACGTCGACGCCCTTGGCGATGCAGTGACCGTGACCGCGGTGCGTGGTCGCCACGTAATCCGCGTCGTTCAGATGCAGCATCGTCCCCACCGCCGACGCTTCCTCACCCGCGTACAGATGCACGAAGCCGGGGATTTCGCCGGTCGCGAATTCGACGTGCAGGCGTTCCTCGAACTCGCGGATCGTGCGCATCATTCGATACGCCTTCTGCAGTTCGTCCTTGCTCAAATCACTTGAAACCGACATGGTGTGTCTCCTTGGAATGAATGCACTGCTTGCTGACAGACCAACCTCACTACTTTTGATGCGCGACCACGTTCGCCACCTCCCGCACGAGTTGCCGCGACGCCGAGAAGCGCAGCGTGCGTTCGACGTCGACAGTGAGCGGCCCTTCCCAATCGAGCGCGATCTCATAGCGATCGCCGCGCTCCAGTTCGATTTCGCGCTCGCCATCGAAAGCGAGCGTGCCGTGCCCGGTATCGAGCGGCGTCCATCGGCCGACTTCGAAGCGCTCGCAGGTACGCATGAGCACGCGTTCGACGCGGCCCGGCGCAATCGGCGCGACCAGCGGCACGCCGGATTCGCCGGCGCGAGCGAAGCGCAGATGCAAGCCATGCGAGGCAGTACGTTCGACTGGCGCCCACGCACCGCCGATCGACGAGAGGCCAATCCCGTCAGGCGAGGCGAAGGTGAGAAAGAGCGTTTCGATATCGGCCGGGTCCGACACGGCGCGCGCGCCGACGAAGCGTTGCCGGCTCACGCACACATCGACCAGGGCGATCTCTTCGCGGCCCCGATTCGGCCCGGCAACGCAACGCACCACGAGGCGCTTGTTGCGCGTGAGCGCCACGTCCGGCGGCACCGCGCCGGACGCGACCAGCGCGCCGGCGAGGCCGGCAACCGTCGCTTCGCGCAGATCGGGAAACGCGTTGTTGGTGCCGGTGGACAAGGTCAGCAACGGCACCTTGCCGCAATGCGCGGCAACCGCGCGGTGCGTGCCGTCGCCGCCCAGCACCGCGATCAGTTCGACGCCCGCTTGCAGCATCGCGGCAACACCCGTGTGGGTGTCGGTCACGCTATCGGTGATCGGCTGTTCGATGAAGTCGACTTCCGGCCAGCGCTGCTGCACGGCTACGGCCGCATGCGTGTCCAGCGCACGCAGCAGCAACGCGGCAACGCCGGTCCGGTCGCGCAACGTCAGCACGCGTTCCACACCGAGCACGCCGAGGCCGGCCAGCAGACGCACAACCATATTGGCTTTTTCGGCGGTCGGAAATACCGACGCATACGTGGTGAGGCGGCGAATGTCGCGACCCGAGGCCGGGTTCGCGATCACACCGACGGTGACGGACGATGGCACTGTGCTTGTCTCCTGCCCGCGTCGTGCGCGGACTCATATAGGGGGGCGCCATGTTCGCTACTCGCAATGGCGCTTTCTGATGCGCAAGACACTGCAAAGGATGTGCCAATTTGCTCAAACAATCGCGTCGGCTTCGCAAAGCCTTGTTTAAAGGGCCTGGAAACAAAATCGCGTGCTTGTAGCGGCTGACGAACACCATGCGGCGCAACTTGCGCGGCGTCTCAAGCGCACGGCGTGCGACGTTCCGGGCGAAGAATCAAGGCCGGAAGAGCGAGCGCAAAGCCTTTGCGCGTCTGAATCTGAAGGGTGAGACAGGCCGTCTCAAGCACTGGTGAGACGAACGTCTCACGCGTCTCACGTGCTGCATTGCAATGTGATTGATGAAGCCGGATGTGCTACAAGAACAGCCTGAACTCCCTGTGCGTCGCTCGACTGGAGCCGACCATGCCTTACGTTTCGCAGACCCAGCACATCGACCGCGTGCGCGGCGCCATCGAAGGACGGCTGCCCGCGCCCGCCGATTCCGCACGCCTCGTGTCGTCGTGGCAGCGTTCGTTCGAACAGTACCGGCTCGATCCGGGTGCCGTGATCGGACCGCGTGTCCTCACGTCGGCGGAGTTGCGCGAAGTGCAAGGCAAGGAAGAGGCCTTTTTGCGCGCGTCGGGCCAGTGCCTGACACGCCTGCACGACATGATTCGCGTGGCCGACTATTGCGTGATGCTCACCGACGCGCACGGCGTCACGATCGATTACCGGATCGACCGCGAACGCCGCAGCGATTTCAAGCATGCGGGGCTGTACATCGGCTCATGCTGGTCGGAGCGCGAGGAAGGCACCTGTGGCGTCGCGAATGTGCTGACCGATCTCGCGCCTATCACGGTGCACAAGACCGACCATTTCCGCGCGGCCTTCACGACGCTCACATGCAGCGCCGCACCGATTTTCGCGCCGACCGGCGAGATGATCGGCGTGCTCGACGCGTCCGCGGTGCAGTCGCCGGATAACCGCGACAGTCAGCGCCTCGTGTTTCAGCTGGTGCGGCAAAGCGCCGGTCTGATCGAAGATGGCTATTTCCTCAACCAAACTACGCAGCACTGGATTCTGTTCGGCCATTCGAGCCGCAACTTCGTCGAGGCGCAACCCGAAGTGTTGATCGCCTTCGACGAATGCGGCAATCTGGTCGCCGCCAATCGCAAGGCACGCGAATGTATTCCGGCCCTGAACGGCCCGCGTCACATCGACGATGTATTCGATACATCCGACGTGCATCTGCACGATGTTGCGCGCACCGATGCGATTATCGGTTTGCGTCTGCGCGCGACCGGCGCGACGCTATACGCGCGCATTCGTGCGCCGCTCAAACGCATCTCCCGCCGAACAACCGGCGTGGCGGACGGCGTCGCCGGAGCGCAGCAGGCGAATTCGCACGGTGATCTGCAACTCGGTGCGCTCGGCCGCTTTCTTCACAGCGCGGACAAGCGCATTGCAAACAACGCGGCGGTGGCATTGCGCATCGCCGGCAAGCGGCTGCCGATTCTGATTCTCGGCGAAACCGGCGTCGGCAAGGAAGTGTTCGCGCGCGCGGTCCACGATGCGGGCGCGCGGCGCACACGGCCATTCATCGCGGTGAATTGCGGCGCGATTCCGGAATCGTTGATCGAGAGCGAACTGTTCGGCTACGCGCCTGGTGCATTCACCGGCGCGCGCAGCCGCGGCGCGCGCGGCAAGATCGCGCAAGCGCATACCGGCACGCTGTTTCTCGACGAGATCGGCGATATGCCGCTCAATCTGCAAACGCGGCTACTGCGCGTGCTGGCTGAAGGCGAGGTCATGCCGCTCGGCGGCGATGCGCCCGTGCGCGTGGATATCGACGTGATTTGCGCGACCCACCGCGATCTTGCGCAGATGGCCGCCGAGGGTTCGTTCCGCGAAGATCTCTACTACCGGCTCAGCGGCGCGAGCTTACCGATGCCGCCGTTGCGCGAGCGTGCGGATATTCGCGACGTGATCGAGGCGGTGTTCGACGAAGAGGCGCAAATGGCCGGCCACGTGCTCACACTCGACGCCCGTCTCGCCGAGCATCTCGCCGCGTTTAGCTGGCCGGGCAACATTCGCCAACTGCGCAACGTGCTGCGCTACGCATGCGCGATCTGCGATTCCTCGCGCGTGGAACTGCGGCACGTCGCGCCCGATATCGCAGCGGTGCTGGCGCCTGAGGCGGCGGATAATCGCGCACTGATGTACGCAAACTCACACGAAGACCCGCGCGACGAGCGCATGCGCATTGTCGACGCGCTCACCCGCCATCAATGGCGGCCGAACGCCGCCGCACAGGCTTTGGGTATTTCGCGCGCGACCTTGTACCGGCGCATTGCGAAGCTGGGCATCGTGGGACCGCATCGCAGTTGATGCGGTTCTTGCCGTGTTGTGCGTTGAGCGGAATCGCGGGCGTTCTCGACAATTCCTGGCACCGCGTCGAATGCAGGATTCGCCGCAAGCGTTACGCATTGCGAAGCGCGCTCGCCACGCGGATTCGCCCGGACGTCGCCGTGGGCTCCGCGCACTGAAACGATGTGCAATGCTTCTCGCTTGAATCCATTGCGATTTTTTTATTGACAAGACCTGCGGCAAAACGGCACACTCGATCTCATGTTGACGCACACCTTCACCGTCCACGCGGTTAAAAACCCAACGCGAGCCATCATCGGCTGGCCTTCGGGAGCATGTGCGCGTTAGCAGTCTGAATCTGCAAAACAACACCCCCAAGGCCCCGCCGGTAACGGAAGGGGCCTTTTGTTTTGTGGGCGTCCCGTCCGCCGGCTCGATGACGGAGAGCAAGATGGATCAGGCAAGCCCGCAGTGCATGGATGACGACTCAAGCCGGTATGCGTACCAGCACGATGAACGTCTCCCAAAGGTGGTGGTGCATTTTTTCGTGATGCCCGGAGCGACGCTGACATGGCGTGTCGATGCCGACAGCGCGCTCAGTGTGCAAGATGCCCGTGTGTGGCTCACGCGCGTCAGTTCCCCGTACGATCATTGGCTCCAACCCGGCAACGTGTTTCGCCTGCAACGCGGCGAACGCGTGTGGCTCAGCACGGATGGCGAGATCGCCGCGCGTGTGTCGTTGACTAGCGCGCTGCCCGCACGCCGTGGTCCGGTGAGCCGTTGGCTGGCGCGGCTGGCATGGCTGAACCTCGACGCGCCGACGCCGCGTTGACATGGCATGCCGTGACGCAAAGGCTGAAGTCATGCGCGACACGAAAAGAAACAGCCCCATCGCATGAGCGAATGGGGCTGTTCATGAAACTGCGAGAGAACTGACTGGACCGCTGCGCACGGCGGCTTGCGTCCGACGACGCACCCGCCTTCGCTACCGCAGTGCTAGCGCTTCACACGCGTTCAATAGCGATCGCAATACCCTGGCCTACGCCGATACACATCGTGCACAGCGCAAAGCGGCCTTGCGTGCGTTGCAGTTGATACATGGCCGTCGTCACCAGACGTGCGCCGCTCATGCCGAGCGGGTGACCGAGCGCGATCGCGCCGCCGTTCGGGTTCACGCGCGCGTCGTCGTCCGCGACACCTAGCGCACGCAGCACGGCAAGCCCTTGCGACGCGAATGCTTCGTTCAATTCGATCACGTCGAACTGGTCGATGGTCATGTTCAGGCGCGCCATCAGCTTTTGCGTGGCGGGCGCCGGGCCGATGCCCATCACGCGCGGCGCGACGCCGGCCGTTGCGATACCCAGCACGCGCGCCCGCGGCGTGAGGCCGAAGCGTTTGGCGGTGGCTTCGTTGGCGAGCAGCAGCGCCGCGGCGCCGTCGTTCACGCCCGATGCGTTACCAGCGGTCACCGTGCCGTCCGCGCGCACCACACCCTTCAGTTTGGCAAGCGTTTCGAGGCTGGTTTCGCGCGGATGCTCGTCCTGCAACACCGTGATCGGATCGCCCTTCTTCTGCGCAATCGTCACGCCGACGATTTCCTGCGCGAGCGTGCCGTCGCGTTGCGCGCGGGCCGCTTTCTGCTGACTGCGCAGCGCGAATGCATCCTGATCGGCACGGCTGACGTTGTAGTCGGTCGCGACGTTTTCGCCGGTTTCCGGCATCGAATCGACACCGTAGAGCTGCTTCATCAACGGGTTGACGAAACGCCAGCCGATCGTCGTGTCGAAGATATCGGCCTGACGCGAAAACGCGCTGGTTGCCTTGCCCATCACGAACGGCGCGCGGCTCATGCTTTCGACACCACCGGCCACCATCAGCGCGGCCTCACCCGATTTGATCGCGCGCGCGGCGATCCCGACCGCATCCATGCCCGACCCGCACAGGCGGTTCACCGTCGAGCCCGGCACGCCTTGCGGCAAACCGGCCAGCAACAGCGACATGCGCGCGACGTTGCGGTTGTCTTCACCGGCCTGGTTCGCGCAGCCGTAGATCACGTCGTCGATCGCGTTCCAGTCGACGTCCTTGTTGCGCTCCATCAGCGCTTTGAGCGGCACTGCACCCAGGTCGTCGGCGCGAACCGACGACAGCGAACCCGCATAGCGGCCGATCGGGGTGCGAATGGCGTCGCACAGGAATGCTTCGGTCATGTGATGTCTCCAGTTGGTGTGCTGCGTGCGCTGCGCCGCTACCGGTAGCAGCGCCGGCCGCTTGCGCATGGCGCGGGCCGGATCCGCAAAGACTCGACCTAGGCGAGCGCAACGAGAAACGGCTGTATGGCGGCCGTCATGTCAGATCAGCTTAGCGCAGGATGACGAACCATGGGTTCGATGTCTCGGCCATTTGTTCTTTACACGAACAGTAGGTCATGTATCGAACATTAAGGCTCGATAATAGGCGTGTGACGGAAACCATGTCAAGCAAAGCGACGCCGGTACCAGGGAATACGTGCAGCCTCGCGGCCTGCGCAAAGCATCAGACAAATGGCGCGCTCGTGCCGGTCGAATCAGCGTGGCGGCCCATGGAGAACCACCGGCACGAGGCTTGGGGCGTGTTTTCTCAGCGGACCTGAATCCGCTCGTCTTCGATATAGCCGCGAATCACGTCGGCGAAACTGCGGTCGCCGCTCAGGCCGAGCCGCTCGGCACGCGACGTATCCCACCGCCCCGGCCAACTGCCGACAATCTTCTCCACGCGCGCGTCCGGTTGCCAGACGATCCGCCTCGCAACCTCGTCGCCGGCGACCTCGCGCAGTGCCGCAACCATCTCGTCGACACTCACCGAAATTCCCGGCAGATTCAGTACGCGTTGGTTGCCGAGCGCGGCTGCATCGATTTCGAGCCCGGCGATCAGGTTTTCGATCGCCTTGCGCGGCGACAGCAGCCACAGGCACGTCGCGCCCGCTACCGGACACACCGCCGCTTCGCCATTCAACGGCTCGCGAATGATGCCGCTCGCAAACGACGACGCCGCCGCATTCGGCTTGCCCGGCCGCACGCTGATAGTGGGCAGCCGCAGCACGCGGCCGTCGACGAAACCACGCCGCGCGTAATCGTTGAGCAGGAGCTCGGCGATCGCCTTCTGCGCGCCGTACGACGATTGCGGATTCAACGCGGTGTCGTTGCGCACGACCTCGGGCAGATCGCCGCCGTAGACCGCCACCGAACTCGTGAACAGCACACGTGGTTTGTGTCCGCGCTGCCGGCACGTTTCGAGCAGCAAACGCGACGCGTCCAGATTGATGCGCATGCCGAGATCGAAATCCGCCTCCGCCTGGCCGCTGACGATCGCGGCCAGATGGAAGATCGCCGTGGTCCTGGCGTCGATCACGCTTTCGAGCATGCCTGGCTCCGCGATGTCGCCCACTTCCGTGCGCACGCGGCTGTCGCCGAAATCGCCCGCGCGCACCACGTCGAGCAGCACCAGTTCGGTCATGGCTTGCGGCTTGCCGTCCGTGTCCTTCAATGAGCCGCGTGCCAGCAGTTCGCGCGCGAGACGCTGGCCGAGAAAACCCGCGCCGCCGGTAATCAGTACTTTCATGATGTCGTTTGTCCCTCTTGGCGAGCGTCGTGCAGATACGGCTTCATCCATCCCAGGCCTGCCGAAGTGCCCGCACGCGGCCGGTATTCGCAACCGATGTAGCCGTCATAGCCGAGCGTGTCGATCAGGTCGAACAGATACGGGTAATTCAATTCGCCGGCATCCGGTTCATGGCGCTCCGGCACGCCGGCGATCTGAATGTGGCCGATGCCCGCCATATCGCGTTTGAGTTTCACCGCGAGATCGCCCTCGACGATCTGGCAGTGATAGCAATCGAACTGCACCTTGAGATTCGGCGCAGCCACTTCCGCGCAAATCGCCTGCGCGTCGTCCTGGCGGTTGAGAAAGAAGCCGGGAATATCGCGCGTGTTGATCGGCTCGATCACGATGGTGATGCCTTCAGCTTGCGCGGCCTGCGCGGCATACGCGAGATTCTTCAGATACACCTCGCGATGCCGGGCGCGCGGCTGATCCGCGCCGATCAACCCCGCCATCATATGCAGCTTGCGGTTTCCCAGCACGCGCGCGTAATCGAGCGCGGTTTCGACACTGCGATGGAACTCGTCTTCGCGGCCCGGCAGAGAGGCAATGCCGCGTTCGCCCGCGGCCCAGTCGCCGGGCAGCGCGTTAAAGAGCGCCTGGGTCAGACCGTTGTCGTCGAGCCGCGCCTTGATATCCGCGGCAGTGAAATCATACGGAAACAGAAACTCGACCGCCTTGAAGCCGTCTTGTGCCGCAGCGGCAAAACGGTCGAGGAAAGCGTGCTCGTTGTACATCATCGTCAGGTTGGCGGCGAAGCGAGGCATGGCAGCAACTCCTTGAAAACAGTTGAATCAGCGCGCGATATCGGCAACAAGCCGCAATCAGCATTGCCCGGCAGTGTTGCCCCGCGCGCGGTATCCAGTTTAGCGATTGACCAGCCTGGCCGGCGTCAGCCACGTGGCAATCGCGCCGATCACCAGCATGGCGGCCAGCACATACATGCCGGTCTGGGTGCTATGCGTGAGATCCTTCAGATAGCCGATCATGTACGGACTCGCGAAACCCGCGAGATTGCCGATCGAATTGATGATCGCAATGCCGGCAGCGGCGCTCGCACCCGACATGAACGCAGTCGGCAGCGACCAGAACAACGGTGCGCAGGTCAGCACGCCCGCCGCGGCCAGCGAGAGAAACGCGATCGACACCACCGTGTTGTCCGCAAACGAGGCGGCTACCGTAAAGCCGATCGCGCCGAACAGCGCCGGCACGATCAGATGCCAGCGGCGCTCGCGGCGCTTGTCCGCGCTATGGCCCATCAGGTTCATCACGACAATCGCGCACAGGAACGGAATCGCGCTCAGCAGGCCGATTTCGAATGCGCCGCTCACACCGGTCGATTTGACGAGTGTCGGCATCCAGAACGTCAGGCCGTATTGCCCGGTGACGAACGCAAAATAGATCAGCGACATCCACCACGTGCGCGGATCGCGGAACACTGCGCCGAGCGAGTGCGCCTGCGTTTTTTGGGGTGGCTCACCGGCGGCGATTTCATCGGTGAGCAAACGCTTTTCACGCTCGCTCAGCCACTTCGCACTGGAGATGCCGTTGTCGAGATACAGGATCGTCGCGATGCCGATCGCAATCGCGGGAATCGCCTCGATCAGGAACATCCATTGCCAGCCCGCCAAACCCGAGTTGTGGTGGAACGACTGCATGATCCAGCCCGACAGCGGATTGCCGAAAATCCCCGAGACCGGAATCGCCGACATGAATACCGCGATGATCTTCGCGCGCCGATGCGACGGAAACCAGTACGTCAGATACAGAATCACGCCGGGATAGAAACCGGCTTCGGCCAGCCCTAGCATGAACCGCAAGATGTAGAACTGCATCGGCGTCCTGACGAACACGAACAGGGCGGACAGCAGGCCCCACGTGATCATGATCCGCGCGATCCAGATACGCGCGCCGAGTTTGTGCATCAGAATGTTGCTCGGCAATTCGAACAGGAAGTAGCCGATAAAGAACACGCCGGCGCCGAGGCCGAACACCGTTTCGCTGAACGCGAGGTCTTGCGACATTTGCAGCTTCGCAAAGCCGACATTCACGCGGTCCAGATACGCAACCACGTAGCACAGCATCAGAAACGGCACGATGCGCCAGAACACTTTCTTATAAGTGCGTTCGACTTCGGCAGCGCCGGGTTGTCCCGCAGCCGCTGCAATGGGGCGGCTCGATGCCGTCTGATAAGAACTCATGCATTGTCTCCTTCAATGGGTAGCCTGATGCGCCGCGTGCGGCGCGTGGCTTTGTTTATGTCGGGTACTACCAGCGCGCGCCGAACACGGTGCGCAGTTCTTCGAGTGCTGCTTCGTCGAGCGGCGCGGGCCGCGGGTTCGTCATCAGCCACAGGCGCGCGGTCTCTTCGAGTTCTTCGAGCGCATATGACGCCTGCGCGACCGAGCGCTCCCAAACCACCGGGCCGAGGCGCTCGAGCAAGACAGCGCGAACGGTATCGGCGAGCGCGGCGATCTGCCCGGCTACTTGTGGATCGCCCGGGCGCTTGTAACGAATCAAGGGGACGTGTCCCACCTTCATCACATAGTACGGCGTGATCGGCGGCAACACGTCCTGGTCGCTCCAGACGCCGGCAAGCGTCAGCGCGACCAGATGCGTCGAGTGCGTGTGGACGATGCCGCGTGCTTCGCCGTTACGCGCGTAGATGCCGCGATGCAGCGCCAGCGTCTTCGACGGCTTGCCGCCGGATACCGCGTTGCCGGCCAGATCGACTTTGGCGATGTCGGCGGGGTCGAGCCGGCCCAGGCACGCATCGGTCGGCGTGATCAGCCAGCCGTCGTCGAGACGCGCGCTGATGTTGCCGGCGGTGCCCACGGTGTAGCCGCGCTGATAGAGACTCGCGCCGGTCACGCAGATTTCTTCGCGGACCTTGGCTTCGTTCGTCGTATGGAGTGCGGGTGTGCCGGTCATTGCACCGCTCCATCGAGATGGCGCAACGCCTTTTCGAAGAAGTCGGTCGTACCGAAGTTGCCGGATTTCAGCGCCAGTGCGAGCGGCTCGGCGCCGGTCGTCGCGGTGGCCGGCACGCCGGGATCGATCTGCGCGCCGATGCGCAGCGTGTGCACGTCGAGTGCCTGCACTACCGCGCCCGAGGTTTCGCCGCCCGCCACCACGAACTTGCGTACGCCGCGCTCGCGCAGGCCGCGCGCGATCGACGCCAAGGTCGTTTCGACCAGATGTCCCGCTTCGTTGACGCCGAGTTCGCGCTGCGCCGCCTTGACTTCGTCGGGCGTGGCAGTGGCGTAGATCAGCACCGGTTGGGCTTTGTCGAAGTGTTCCTCTGCGAACGCCAGGGCCTGTTCGACCACCGGCTCGCCGCGCGCAACCGCCAGCGGATCGATGCGGAACGAAGACCGCGTTTCGCGCCACGCCGCCACTTGCGCGTTGGTCGCTTTGGATGCACTGCCGGCCAGTACAACCGACAATCCTTCGACTCGAGGCAACTGCGCGGCGTCAGTTTGCTCCGCGAGCAAACCCGCACGGCGGAAGTTGCCGGGCAACCCGAGCGCGACACCGGAGCCGCCCGTGATCAGCGCGAGGTCGGCACATGCCTCACCGAGTACGTAAAGGTCCGCGTCCGACACCGCATCGGCAATCGCCATCCGCACGCCGTCGTTACACAGAGCATCGAACGATTCGCGTACGGCGGAAACGCCTTTGGCAACAGCGTCATAACGCACCAGGCCGACTTTCGACTCGGTCTGCCGTTGCAGCACGCGGACGAGATTGGCATCGCGCATCGGCGTGAGCGGATGGTTTTCCATGCCCGACTCGTTGAGCAAGGTATCGCCGACGAACAGATGACCGCGATAGATCGTGCGGCCATTCTCGGGAAACGCCGGACAGGCGATCGTGAAGGCGCTTGCTTCTGGGTCCGCGGACAACGCATCGAGCAAAGCATCCGTTACCGGACCGATGTTGCCCGCATCGGTCGAGTCGAAGGTCGAGCAGTATTTGAAGAAGAACTGGCGGCATCCTTGCGCGCGCAACCAGTCGAGCGCGGCGAGCGATTGCGCGACCGCGTCGGCAGCGGGAATCGTGCGCGATTTCAACGCGACGACCAGCGCGTCGGCCTCGATGATTTCGTTCGACGCAGGCACACCGATGGTCTGCACGGTGCGCATGCCACCGCGCACCAGCATGTTGGCGAGATCGGTGGCGCCGGTGAAATCGTCGGCGATACAGCCGAGCAGCGCGCGTCTGGAAGGGGTGGTCATGGCGGGCTCCAGCGCTTATTTCGCCGCCGGCACGTCGATGCCGGGGAAAATCTTGATCACCGCGGAATCGTCCTCACCACCGTGACCGGCGGAGGATGCCATCATGAACATCTGATGCGCCGCCGCCGAGAGCGGTAAAGGAAACTTCGAACGGCGCGCGGTATCGAGCACGAGGCCGAGATCCTTCACGAAAATATCGACCGCCGACAGCGGTGTGTAATCGCCATTCAGAATATGCGGTACGCGGTTCTCGAACATCCACGAATTGCCCGCGCTATGCGTGATGACCTCGTACAGCGCATCGGCATCCACGCCTTCGCGCAAACCGAGCGCCATCGCCTCGGCAGCCACCGCGATATGCACGCCGGCCAGCAACTGATTGATGATCTTCACTTTCGACCCGGCGCCGTGCGCCGAACCGAGGCGATACACCTTGCCGGCCATCGCGGCCAGCATGTCCTCGCACGCGGCATAGGCTGCATCGGGACCGGACGTCATCATCGTCATTTCACCGGATGCGGCGCGTGCCGCGCCACCCGAAACCGGCGCATCGAGCATCTGCAAACCGGCCGACTCGATCCGCTTGCCGAGATCGATCGCGAAGTCCGGCGCGACCGTCGCGCTGGCGATCACCACACTGCCCTTTTTCATTGCAGCGACTGCACCTTGCGCACCGAACAGCACCGCTTCGGTCTGCGCGGCATTGACGACCAGCGTGACGACCACTTCGCATTGCGCCCCGAGCTCCGCGGGCGAGGCGCAACCCACGCCCCCTTCCGCGACGAACGCTTGCAGAACCTGGCTGCGCAGATCGCACGCGTGAACCCGAAAACCCGCGCGCAACAACGAACGCGCGACACCCAGGCCCATTGCACCAAGACCGATGACACCGACATTTCTGGACATGCTTGACCCCTGAGAATTCGTTGGCGGCTGGCGCCCCAATGGCGCCCATCCGGCCCAGCTCAGCAAATACCCGCTTCCGCGAGCCGCCGCGCAGCGTTGTACATATGCGTGCGCGCCGCATTGCGCGCCGCCATCGGATCACCCGCACGAATCGCGGCGGCGATGGCCGCATGCTCTTCACGCACCTGACGGGAGAAGTCCTCGCGCAGCGCTTCGTTGCGCCGCGTCACCACGGTGCCCGCTTCGAGGTACTGATTCAGGAATGCGAGCGTTTTGAGGAAATACGGATTGCCGGTGGCCGCGGCGATGGCGCGATGGAACGCGACGTCTTCGGCGACGCCGTCCTCGCCTTCGGCCACCACCTCGTCGATCTTCGCGAGCGCGGTGTCGATCGACACCATGTCGGCGTCACTGCGGCGCATGGCGGCTTCCGATGCGACTTCCGCTTCGATCGCCCGCCGCAGCGCGAGGATTTGCAGCACCGAGCCCGCCTCGATAGCTTCCGCGTAATCGATGCGCAGCGGCCGGATCGCGCCGTGCGCGGCGATGAACACGCCGCTGCCCTGGCGCGGCTCGACCACGCCTTCATTCTTCAGCCGCGAGATCGCCTCGCGGATCACCGTGCGGCTCACGCCGAACTGCTGCGCCAGCACGGCCTCGGTCGGCAGCTTGCCGCCGCGCTTGAAGGTGCCTTTGTCGATCTGCTTGAGAAGCTGCTGCGCGACGGTGTCGCTCAGCGCCCGCGCAGGAATCTTGTCGAACATCGATTGCCTCGATTGATCATGTTATCGGGTCATCATACAAATTTTGAATCCAGACCGCATCCATGCAAACCCTGGGCTATCGACCAAAAAACCTGCGAGGTTGGCGAAAGCCAAGGCTTAAGCTATCGTCACGGCTTTCCGCGACATCGCGCCGCCCCGCTTGTGTCCCGGTCGCGCCTCGGTCGCCTCGCTTGTCCGCGAGCGGCATATGCCCTCTTCGAACGTTTTTAGCAAAGGCCCATGAGCAAAGCCCTGCCGCCGTCTTCTGCCGTTCCTGTCAGCGCCGAACCGGCCCCGGACAAACCGGGCGATTCGTATGTGCAGTCGTTCGCGCGCGGCCTCGCGGTGATTCGCGCGTTCGACGCCACGCGCCCCGAACAGACACTGACCGACGTTGCCGCCGCCGCCGGCCTCACGCGCGCCGGCGCGCGCCGCATCCTGTTGACCTTGCAGACGCTCGGCTATGTGGAGGCCGAAGGCCGCCTGTTCCGTCTCACGCCGAAGATTCTCGATCTCGGCTTCGCGTATCTGACCTCGATGCCGTTCTGGAACCTCGCCGAGCCGGTGATGGAAGCACTGTCGGCGCAGGTACACGAGAGCTGCTCGGCGGCCGTGCTCGATCGCACCGAGATCGTTTATGTGCTGCGCGTGCCGACCCACAAGATCATGACGATCAATCTGTCGATCGGCAGCCGCTTGCCGGCGTATTGCACGTCGATGGGCCGCGTGCTGCTCGCCGCACTCGACGACGAAGCGCTCGACGCGACCCTGAGTTCGACGCCGCTCTATGCGCACACGCCGCGCACGGTCACCGACAAGGAAGAACTGAAAAAACTGATCGCGCAGGTACGCCGCCAAGGGTGGGCGATCGTCGATCAGGAACTGGAAGGCGGTCTGATTTCGCTGTCCGCGCCGATTCGCAATCGCCAGGGGCGCGTGATCGCGGCGATGAATATCAGCGGCAACGCGCAGCGCAATTCGGCCAGGCAGATGGTGAAGGCATTTCTGGAACCGTTGCAGCAGGCAGCGCAGACGGTGTCGGAGATGGTGGCGCGGCGCGGTTGAGGCTGATGGCAGCGCGCGGTTTCATCACGCGCGCTTGAGCGCGCCTCAGTGACTGCTCAATCTGGCCGCGCGGGCTCGCCAGCCGATTCATCGCCCCAGATAGCGCTCGACCAGCCGCGCCCAGAACGCCGCGCCGACCGGCAGATTGTGGTCGTTGAAGTCGTAATGCGGGTTGTGCACCATGCAGCCGTCCTCGCCCACGCCGTTACCGATCCGCAGGAACGTGCCCGGCCGCTTCTGCAACATGAACGCGAAGTCTTCGCTGCCCATCAGGATGTCGGTCTGCGCGATCACCTTGTCGTCGCCGACCAGCTCGCGCGCCACCGCCACCGCAAATTCCGTTTCGGCATCCGAATTGATTACCACCGGATAGCCCGCGATGTACTCGACCACCGCCTTGCCGCCATAGCTCGCGGCCTGGCTTTCGGCGAGCTCGGTGATGCGTTGTTTCAGCAGCGCACGCACTTCGGGGCTGAACGAACGCACGCTCAACTCCAGCTTTGCGCTGCTCGAAATCACATTGCTCGCGGTACCTGCATGCATCGAGCCGACTGTCACCACCGCCGGCTGCGCAGGATCGACATTACGCGCGACGATAGTCTGTAACGCCATCACGATGCTCGCCGCCACCACCACCGGGTCGACCGTCAGGTGCGGGCGCGCCGCGTGGCCGCCGACACCTTCGATCGTGATGATCGCCTTGTCGCCCGCCGACATGAACGGCCCCTTGCGGAACAGCAGCACACCCGGCGCCGCGCCCGGATGGTTGTGCAGACCGAACACGGCGTCGCACGGGAAGCGCTCGAACAGACCGTCGTCGATCATTTTCAACGCGCCGCTGTCAATGCCGCTTTCCTCAGCGGGCTGGAAGTACAGATGCACGGTGCCGGAGAAATTACGCGTGGCGGCGAGGTGTTGAGCGGCACCGAGCAGCATCGTCGTGTGGCCGTCGTGCCCGCATGCGTGCATCTTGCCGTGCGTGCCGCTCGCGTACGGTAGACCGGTCTGTTCGATGATCGGCAGCGCGTCCATGTCGGCGCGAATGCCGATGCTGCGCTTGCCGTCGCCCACCTTCAGCGTGCCGACCACGCCGGTTTGCCCGACGCCGCGCGTCACCTGCCAGCCCCATTGCTCGAGCTTTTCGGCCACTAACGCGCCCGTTGCCACTTCCTCGTAGGCCAGTTCCGGGTGGCGATGGATGTGATGGCGAATTTCGCGCAGGCTGTCGGCGGCGGGCGCCAGATCGGACACTTCGGTAAAACGCGCAGCTTCGCTCATCGTTCTCGCTCCATGGATTCACGCCGCATGACCGCTGCGAACCGGCGAGCACTATAGCCTCGCCATTTTGTTCGAATAAGATGCTGTATTTTCATCCCGATGAACGGCTGGCCTTGCCGGTCTAGCGCATATTGGCGTGGGCCTTCAGAAAATCGATCAACGCATGGCCGGCGTCATCGAGTTCACCCGAGTTATCGATCGTCGTACAGCGAATTCCTTCAGGCAACGAAAACGGCGCGCGCCGTGCGAGCCTTGCCGCGACCTGCGCCGCGGACTCGCGTGCACGCGCGCCGAGCCGCGCTTCGAGAATGTGCGGCGCAGCGTCCACGTGCACGACTGCCGTGTGCGGATAACGCGCCAACGTGTGCTGCACATGCTGACGCGAACCGTTGACGACCACCGTGCAACCGCGCGCGAGCCACGCATCGAGTTCGATACCGATGCCATAACGCAACGAATGGCTCGACCATTCGAGTGCGAACAGTCCGAGCACGGAACGCGCGGCAAACTCTTCAACGCTCAGCGCGACATGTTCCTCACCATTGCCGCTCGGCCGTGTGATGTAGCGATGAGCAAACAGAATCGGCTCGCCCATCAAGCGCCTGCGTGCAAACCCCAGCAACGAATCCTTGCCCGCACCGGACGGCCCCATTACATAGATCAAACGACCTGCCATTGCTAATTCACCTCACGAATCTGAAACGGCACACGTTGCCACAACACGAACGGCGCACCGGGCGCAGGCTCGACAAAGAGTGCCGCGTGGTCGATTGCGAGCGGCCCGAGCCTAGGCGTTTGCGCCTGCCACCATGCGACCAGCGTCGCACGCTCATCGGCATCCGCCAGCGAACTGGATAGCGTCATGTGAAAACGGAATTCGTCGAAGACGTACGGATAGCCCCATTCGACCAACAACGCGCGTTGCCGTTCGCTCAGCGGCGCGGCAAGACGGCGGGCGAGATCGGTAGCGGACGGCTTGGTGCGCAGTGCATCGAGCGACCGCAATGCGCTTGCGGCGACGGCACCGATGTTCGCTTCGCCGTCCTGATCCGCGGGACGCAGCGCGACGAAATCGCTGAGCGTCGCGGCTTCTACCGGCAACCTGAACGCGGCTTGCGAGTGCGCCCATTCACGCGCCACTTGCAGCACGTCGTGCTGAGTCACCCCGTCAGCCAGACGAAACGGCGCCACCAATGTGCCATGCCATCCATAGCGACGCGGCGCCTCGGTCAAATCCGCTAATGGCCGCATCACGCCTTCCGGTTGCGGCGGCACGCACGCCTCGCCGCTTTCCGCGTCGCGTCCCAACCACTGCGATCCCGCCCGCCACCATGCCGAATCGCGCGAAGGCGCGTAGTACAGCGCGAAACGTGCATCGGCGCCCCACACGCCGCCGCTCATAGGTCGTGCTCCACCAGCAGTTGCACACGGTCGGCGGCAAAATGCGTGAAGCCGTACTTGATCGGCGTGCCCTCCAGATCGACATCGACGTTCTCGACCCACAGCACCGGCTGCTGCCGGTTGATATTCAAACGCCGCGCGACTTCCGGCTCAGGCAATACACTGCCGATGCGACTCCACTTGCGCAAGTAATCGGTCACGCCGAATTCCACCATCGACTTCGTGATACTGCCGGTACGCTCCAGCACCTCCGGCAGGTCCGCAAAACGCACCGCCGGATACCAGTTGCGCGCGAACGTGAGCGGCACGCCGTCCGACTCGTGCAGCGATTCGATCCGATAGACCGGCGCACCCGCCCGCAGGCCGAGCGCCTTTGCGACATTCGGCTCGGCCTTCACGCGCGCGGCCGACAGCATCGTACCCGCTGCCGCATGATGCTGCTGCCGCAAGTTTTCTGTAAAGCGTGTGCGGCGGCCGATCGAATAGTCGATGGCACCAGGCTGCACGAAGGTGCCGCGTCCCTGCTCGACGCTGACAAGACCGAGCGCGGCCAGACCCAGCATCGCCCGGCGCACGGTATGCCGGTTCACGTCGAAGCGCTTGGCCAGTTCGCCTTCGCTGGGCAAGCGGCCCTCCTCGCCGAAACCGCTCGCCGCGATTTCCGCGGCAAGAATCTGCTCGATCTGCCGCCACACGGCAACGCCCGCGCCGCGTTCGAGCAGCGTGCCCGGCGTCGCGTTGTCGTTCGATGTCATGGTGTTGTCATTCCCTTGGGTTCAAATAATATTCGCCATATCGTGCATTGTAGTGCGCAAGCCGTGATGGAAATGTGAAATGGCGGCCGCGTGCAACAAGACGCAGCAAGTTTACCTCTAAACGTCTAGACGTTTAGACGAATAGATGGTCAAATGTCTACTCGCTGGATCAACAGGAGTTCTCGATGAGTGCCCCCTCCGCCCCGCCGTCCTCCGCCATGCGGCGCGCATGGATGGCCGTGCTTGCGCGCACGCCGCGCGCCGATCTCGAAGCCGCGCTTGAGCGCTTGCTTCAGGGCATCCCGGCCCCTGCCTACGATTGGCTCAGGCCACCCGAAATCGGCCTCGCGATGGTGCGCGGCCGCGTCGGCGGCACCGGCGACCCGTTCAATCTCGGCGAAGCCACCGTGACGCGCGCCACCTTGCGCTTGCGCAGTGCCGGTGACGCTCAAGCCGCGGTTGGCGTCGCGTGTCATCTGGGCCGCGATCGCCGCCGTGCCGAACTCGCCGCGCTAGCGGACGCGCTGCTGCAAATGCCCGAGCATCAAGCTGCGCTGTATCGACAGTTAATCGAGCCGTTTGCAGCACAGCAGGCTGCCAAACGCGTTGAACACCGCCATGACGCCGCGTCGACACGCGTCGAATTCTTCACGATGGTCCGGGGCGACTGATGGAAAACTCGCAAATTGCATTGTCCAGCTTGACGCCGGGTTTCGCCGACCCGGTCCACGACACCCAGGCGGTATTCCGCACCCTGCTCGACGCGCTGTCGCGACCAGGCACGGTCGGCGTCGTCGAGAACGGGTTGCCCGGGGTGCGGGCAACCCGCGCGGAGCTGGCCGCATTCACCGCGCTGCTCACGCTATGCGACTACGCCACGCCCGTTTGGCTCGCGCAACCTGATACGGCCCTGGCTTCGGCGCTGCGCTTTCATACCGGCGCGCCGCTGGTCGATGAACCTGCGCAAGCCGCCTTCGCCTATATCCACGACGCAGACGCACTACCGTCGCTGGAGAACTTTGCGCCTGGCGAAGCGGAATCGCCCGAACAATCGGTGACGCTGCTGATCCGCGTGGAAGCGCTCACGGGCGGCACGCCGGTCGTACTGAGCGGCCCCGGCATCCAGCACACGGCGACGATCGCGCCGGTCGGCCTGCCCGAGCGTTTCTGGCGCGAACGCGCCGCCCTCGCGCCGCTCTTTCCGTGCGGCATCGATTGCTATCTTGTCTGCGGCGGCACGCTGATCGGTCTGCCGCGCACAACCAAAGCGAAGGTGAACTGATGTACGTTGCCGTCAAAGGTGGAGAACGTGCGATCGAGGCGTCGTGGCGTCTGCTCGACAAGGCGCGCCGGGGCGATACGCGGCTCGCCGAACTCAGCGTCGCGCAGATTCGCGAGCAATTGCGCCTCGCCGTCGCGCGCGTCATGACCGAAGGCTCGGTCTATGACGAAGAACTGGCCGCGCTGGCAATCAAGCAGGCCGCCGGCGATCTGGTCGAGGCGATCTTTCTGCTGCGCGCGTATCGCACTACGTTGCCGCGTTTCGGCTACACGCAGGCAATCGATTCGGAAGCCATGCAGGTCGCGCGCCGTATTTCCGCAACGTTCAAGGACGTGCCCGGCGGTCAATTGCTCGGCGCGACTTACGATTACACGCAGCGTCTGCTGGATTTCGCGTTACTGGCTGAAGGCGACACTGAAGGCGGCACTGAAACCGATGCAGCCACAACGGCATCCGTCATTCAGGCCGCGCTGCCCGAAGCCGAAGCCATGCCGCGCGTCATCACGCTGCTCGACCGGGAAGGCCTGATCGAACAGGAACGCCCCACGCCGGATGCGCCGGAACCCGGCGATCTGTCGCGCGAACCGCTCGCCTTTCCCGCGAGCCGCACAACGCGCCTGCAGAATCTCGCGCGCGGCGACGAAGGCTTTCTGCTCGCGATGGGCTATGCCACGCAGCGCGGCTACGCAAACTCGCATCCGTTTGCCGGCGAGATCCGCTTCGGCACGATCGCCGTTGAAATGGAACTCGACGAACTGGGCGAAGCGGTGGAAATCGGCGACATCGATATCACCGAATGCCAGATGATCAACCAGTTTGCCGGCAGCGGCGAGGTCCCGCCGGCGTTCACGCAAGGCTACGGTCTCGCGTTCGGCCACTCGGAGCGCAAAGCGATGGCAATGGCATTGGTGGACCGCGCGTTGCGCGCCGAAGAACTCGGCGAGACGCTCGGGTCGCCGACCCAGGACATCGAATTCATGCTGTCGCACAGCGATAACGTCGAAGCGTCCGGCTTTGTCCAGCATCTGAAGCTGCCTCACTACGTCGACTTCCAGTCCGAACTCGAACTCGTGCGGCGTCTGCGTGCGCAACACGGCGCGCCGAATGAGAACCACGCGCAAGCCCAGGCTCAGACGCAGGAGCAAGCCGCATGAACGCACCCGATACCTCACTCGCCACCGCGTACGACAGCGCCGCGGATGGCTACAACTTCGCTTACCTCGACGAGCAGACCAAACGCATGCTGCGCCGCGCATTGCTCAAAGCCGTCGCCGTACCGGGCTATCAGGTGCCATTCGCGTCGCGTGAAATGCCGTTGCCGTTCGGCTGGGGCACCGGCGGCATTCAGGTTACCGCAGCGATCATCGGCAAAAGCGATACGCTAAAAGTCATCGATCAGGGCTCCGACGAAACCACCAACGCGGTCAATATCCGCCGATTCTTCGCGCGCACCGCCGGCGTGGCGACCACGCGGCGCACGGCGGAGGCGACGATCATCCAGACACGTCACCGGATTCCCGAAAAGCCGCTCTCCGACAAGCAGATTCTCGTCTACCAGGTGCCGATGCCCGAGCCGTTGTACAAACTGGAACCGCGCGTCGTCGAATGCAAGAAGATGCACGCGCTGGCCGACTACGGTTTGATCAGCGTGAAGCTATACGAGGACATCGTCCATCACGGCAGCATCGCCACCACCTACGACTACCCGGTGATCGTCAACAACCGCTATCTGAGTTCGCCGTCGCCGATTCCGAAGTTCGACAATCCGAAGATGCATATGAACCCCGCGCTGCAATTGTTCGGCGCCGGCCGCGAGCGCCGCGTCTATGCGATTCCGCCGTACACGCCGGTACGCAGTCTCGACTTCGACGATCATCCGTTCGAGATACAGAAATGGCAGCACGCCTGCGCGCTGTGCGGATCGACGCAGAGCTTCCTCGACGAAATGATCGTCGACGATGCGGGCAAGCGGATGTTCGTCTGCTCCGATAGCGACTACTGCCACGAACGCCGCGGCGATCAGGACCTCGAACTGCAATCGGACCCGCAACGCAAAGGAGAGACAGCATGACGCCGCTGTTGAGCGCCCGTTCGCTCACCAAACAATACGGCGGCCGCAACGGCTGCACCAATGTCAGTTTCGATCTCTATCCGGGCGAGGTGTTGTGCATCGTCGGCGAATCCGGCTCGGGCAAGACCACGCTGTTGAATACGCTCGCCTTGAAGACCGCAGCCGACAGCGGCTCGCTGCATTACGCCGCGACGCATGGCAAGATGCTCGATCTGCTGGCCTTGTCCGAACCGCGCCGGCGCCTGCTGATGCGCACCGAGTGGGGCTTCGTGCAGCAGAATCCACGCGACGGCCTGCGCAGCGGCGTCTCTGCAGGCGCGAATATCGGCGAGCCCTTGATGGCAGTCGGCGCGCGTCATTACGGCGACATTCGCCACACGGCGACGCAATGGATGGAGCGCGTCGAGTTGGATTCCACTCGCATCGACGAATTTCCGGCGGCGTTTTCCGGCGGCATGCAACAGCGTTTGCAGATCGCGCGCAATCTCGTCACGGGTCCGCGCCTCGTCTTCATGGACGAACCGACCGCCGGTCTCGACGTATCGGTGCAGGCGCGCCTGCTCGATCTGCTGCGCACGTTGACGTCCACACTGCATCTGTCGGTGCTGATCGTCACGCACGATATCGGCGTGGCGCGGTTGCTCGCGCATCGTCTGATGGTCATGCAAGGCGGCGAGGTGGTCGAGGCGGGGCTGACCGATCAGGTACTCGACGATCCGCAGCATCCGTACACGCAAACGCTGGTTTCCTCGGTTCTGCCGGTTTGAGGCTCACAATGCGATCCATTGAAACAAGCAGTGAATCACGCTCAGCCGACCGCGCTTTCATCGACAACGCCGCGCTGATGCTGCGCGCGTCCAATATCGGCAAGACCTTTACGCTGCACGGCCAGGGCGGCGTGCAAATCGAAGCGCTCGCCGATGTTTCGCTCGACGTCGAACGCGGCGAGTGCGTGGTGCTGGTCGGACCGTCCGGCGCGGGCAAGAGCACGCTGCTGCGGTGCCTGTATGGCAATTACCTCGCGAGCGCGGGTTCCATCGCCATTCGTGACGGTGCGGACAATGGCGAACCGGTGTCGATCACCGGTGCCGAGCCGCGCGACGTGTTGCGCCTGCGCCGCGGCGCAGTGGGCTACGTCAGCCAGTTTCTGCGTGTGATTCCACGGGTGCCGACGCTCACGCTCGTGGCCGAACCGCTGGTGTCGCGCGGCGTAGCGGAAGATGAAGCCCGTGCGCGCGGGGCCGCGCTGCTGGCCCGGCTCAATGTGCCCGAACGGCTGTGGACGCTGGCGCCTGCCACCTTTTCCGGCGGCGAGCAGCAACGCGTGAACATCGCCCGCGGCTTGATCGCCGGGCATCCGGTGTTGCTGCTCGACGAACCGACCGCCTCGCTCGACGCGGAAAATCGTGATGTCGTTGCCGATCTGATCGTCGAAGCGCGCGAACGTGGCGCGGCGATCGTCGGTATCTTTCACGACGAAGATACGCGCAGCAAGGTGGCGACACGCCGTCTCGAACTCCAGCCGCCGCTGCGTCACTAGCTGGCACGAAACGTGCACTACACTAGGCACCGAGCTAAAACACTCGGGTCTGACTGACTACGGAGCAAGTCGATGTTGATCAGAAACGCTCGCATCGTGACGCGAGACGAAGTATTCACCGGCGTGGTCCGCATCGAAGACGGCACGATTCGCGACGTCGAGCGCGGCACGACATCGGCACGCGAAGCCGAAGATTGGGACGGCGACTATCTGTTGCCAGGCCTGATCGAACTGCACACGGACAACCTCGAAAAGCATCTCGCGCCGCGTCCGGGCGTCCAATGGAACACCGATGCCGCTTTCGTGATCCACGACGCACAGGTGGCAGCGGCCGGCATCACCACGGTTTTCGATGCGCTCGCGATCGGTTCGCGTTCGAATGTCGGCCTGCGTGGCCGCGATTTGCAAACCCAATGCGCCGAAGCGCTGACGCGCTTCTCCGAGCGCAACTTGCTGCGCGCCGAACACTTCCTGCATCTGCGCTGCGAAATCGCCACCGCCGACGTTGTGGAGGTATTCGACTCGTTGTGTGCGCATCCGTTGTTGCGGCTTGCCTCGGTGATGGACCACACGCCCGGTCAGCGTCAATGGCACGATCGCGATCAATGGCGCCGCTTCCAGGAACGCAACGGCAAGCTGAGCGACGAACATGTCGCCACGGCGCTTGCCGAACTCTCCGACGAGCAGCAGCGTTATGCCGACCTGCACCGCCGCGAGATCGTCGCACGTTGCAACCGGCTCGGCATTCCGGTCGCGAGCCACGACGACACGCTGATCGAGCACGTCGAGCAGGCCAAGGCCGAGGGCATCGTGCTGGCCGAATTCCCGACCACGCGCATCGCCGCCGAGACGGCGCGCCAGCACGGCATTTCGACCATCATGGGCGCGCCGAATATCGTGCGCGGCGGCTCGCACTCGGGCAACGTGTCGGCGCTCGAACTGGCCAAAGCGGATCTGCTCGATATCCTGTCGTCGGATTACGTGCCGTCCAGTTTGCTGACCGCCGTGTTCGAGCTGGTCAACAAGGCCGGCTGGAGTTTGCCGCGCGCCATGGCGACTGTTTCGGCCGAGCCGGCACGCACGGCCGGCCTGTACGACCGCGGCGCGATCGCGCCGGGCTTGCGCGGCGACCTCGTGCGTGTGACGATGCTCGACACGCTGCCGGTGCCGCGCGCGACTTATCGGGCCGGAGCGCGCATCGTTTGAAGATGCTTTCAAGCCTCGTCGGGCGCGGGCAGTGACGGTTCGACCGTTTCCCAACGCATCCAGCGCGTCCAGCGAGGCACCTCCCTCTTCGTCACGGCCTGGCCAATGACTGTTCATTCCCCACTGCGTCGTCCCCCACGAATTTCCTGTGTCATCTGTGCTTACAACGAAGCGCCCCGCATCGGCAGCGTGCTGGCCGTGGCCGCCGCGCACCCTTTGTTCGGCGAGGTCATCGTGGTGGACGACGGTTCGACCGACGGCACCGCCGAGGTCGTCGAGCGCTTCACATCGGTACAACTGATCCGGTGCGGCGAAAACCGCGGTAAAAGCGCCGCCTTGGCGGCCGGAATCGCGGCCGCGCAAGGCGAGCTGATCATGCTGCTGGATGCCGATTTGAAGGGACTGACTGCCGAGTACATCGGCGCGCTCGCCCTGCCCGTTTTGCAAGGCAGCGCGCAAGTGAGCCTGAGTTTGCGCCAGAACAGCCTGTTGGCGTTTCGCGCCATCGGCCTCGATTTCGTTTCCGGCGAACGGGTGGTCAAAAAAACGCTGCTGGGCGAAGTGCTGCAGGAGGTTCGCGGTTTGCCGCGCTTCGGCGTCGAGGTGTTCATGAATCGCAGGATCATCGAGCGCCGTCTGCCCATCGCGGTCACTCACTGGCCGCACGTCACGCAGGCGCGCAAGACCGAGAAACTCGGCTACTGGAAGGGCATCCGCGCGGAATGGCGCATGATCGCGGATCTCCTGAAGGTGGTTTATCCGCTCGCGCTGATTTCACAAACCTTTCAACTGCTTTGCTTGCGCATCGACCACGGCCCACGGGCGCGTTTTTCGGCGCGCATCAGAAAAGCACCCGATAACTCGCGGTGAAGCGCGTTCGCCGCGCCGTTGCGTTTGCTTTAACCTGCGGGGCTCATTCGGCTGCGGTGAGCGTGCCGCCCCTCGTCGCCAGCGCAACGAAACCTGCCGCGCCCAGCATCAGCGGGCAGTAAAGCGTCGCGAAGCGCCACTGCACCAGTGCCGTCGCGAGGCTCGCACGGGGCACCCAGCTCGCGAACGCGGCAGCCAGCGCGATATCGCCCGTGCCGCCGCCCGCGGGCACGCCGGTCCACAGCGCGGCATGCAGGGCGACGGCCTGCACGGCCAGAACGAAACCCAACGGCAGGCGGTAGCCGAGTTCGCGCAAGATAAACCAGATGGCGCCATAGCGCAGCAGCCATTGCAGCGTCGTCAGCAGCAACAATGCGGCAAGCCGCCACTTCGGCACGGCGACCAGTTCCAGCCATTGCCCGCGAACGCTGCGGCAAAACCGGCTCCACCTCGCCCGGCGCTCGTTCAGCCAGCGAACCCGCCGGCCGGTGGCATCCAACGCGGCTGCCAAACGCTGACGGTTGACCCAGAAGACGCCCACGACAAAAGCACCGCCGGCCAGCACGCCGAACACGACAGGCGCACTCGCGACTGGGATCACTTGCATCAGCGGCCCGAATGCGAACAGAAGAGAAATCGGCACAGCGGTCGCGAAAAACGCCAGGTCGAGCGCCTGATCCGCACCGACGACCGTGGTCGCCAGTGACCAGGGCGCGCCCGCGCGCTGCAGCAAGCCGATGTTGACCCCATAGCCCGCCGCGCCCAGCGGAGAGGCCAGAAACGCGAAATCGGTGGCCAGGGTGATGGCGAAAGTGCGCAGAAAACTCACGCGAAAGCCGAGCGCGGTTTGCATCAGATGCAGCTTGCCGGCCTTGGCCAGCGCGCTGACTGCGGCACTCGCGACCAGCGCGACGAAGACGTACAGGGAGATGTCGCGCAGCCCGGCGAGCGCGGCTTGCGAATTGAGGACAAAAGGCGCGCCGATGGCGAGGCCGATACCGGCAAGCGCCACCAGCACTGCCGCTTTACGCGTATGTGATCCGATCACGGAGAGGCCTCAGCAGGCGCGGTTAGCAAGGCGCCGTTCTCCGCACGACGCGGCATGCATGGCGCCGCGTCGCGTCGCGTGAAATCGAGGCCCTCGGGTGCCTCATGATATTCGATCAAAGCTGCGATTTCGTGACGGCGCGTGACAGTGCGTAACAGCACGTGACGCCGCGTGACGGTGGTGCGCGGCCCACATCATGCCGGCGTCGATGCCCGGTACGGGCGGCTCGCTCGTGCCGTGCTGCCCGGCATGTCTAGCGCTCGGACGGCAACTGCCCCCATGCGACCAGTACCTTCTGAATGCCCCGTGCATAGGCGTCGCGCTGTTTCGGCGTTTCCGAATGATAGGCGCCGATCGCGCGCCAGGTATTGCCGTGCTTGACCATCTTCTGTTTCAGCAGCCAGGCGGCCACGTAGACGTTGACGCACGGGTCGATCAGCGCGCGATGCGGCACGCCTTCGCGCGCAAGGTCGCCGAAATGAATCGAATTGATCTGCAACTGACCGACGTCGATCGAACCGTTCGCGTTCCGCCGGATTGCGCTCGGGTCGCCCTTCGATTCGTACCACGCAACGGCGCGCAACACCCACGGGTTGACGCCCTGATAAGCCGCGGCTTCGTTGAAGCAATCGTCGGCTGCATGCACCGAACCGTACGCCAACAAGCATGCGAGCGCAGCGAGGCCGAATTTCAAGGACATGATTCATCCTTTCGCTTGATAGCGATAAAGAGTAGTGAGCTCCGGGTCGCCGGCCGGTTTACCTGCTCGACGCCTGATCGATCTGCCGTTGCACGGATTCGAGGTAAGCATGCGAGGCGTCGGATACGACGAGCCGTGCGACCGGAACCGGAGGCGGTTTGTTCTCCTGAACGTGTACCGGCGCACGCGCTTTCTTTCGATGCAGCGTCGGCTTCGCCGGCAACTCGTCATCGTCGCCGCTCGACGGTGGCAGCATCGCCAGCGTCGGCAACGGCGGATAGACCTTGTCCGCCGCAGCGGGAAAAGCGCTCGCCGACTGCAGGTCGGCGCCCGGCTGCCCCGCGAAGGCCGGCGCGCTCAGCAGCGTTGCCAACACCAGTAAAGTCATCCGGACCATCACGATGGCCTCCTTCATTGAACCGTCCTGATCGACACGCTATATGGCTGACCGAGGCCGGCGGTCCGATTCTCGAAGCTCACCTTTGTCATCCGCTGGGTCGGCACGCCCTTCCAGACAGCCTGATTCAGGTACGCAAAATCCTGGCCCAGCGCGGTGACGAGAACGACCGTGGACTGCTTCTGCGCGGCAGCCAATGCGCCTGCCTTGGCGAGCACAGCGGTGAGCTGCGGGTCGCGCGCGCCGAGCGCGTCCGGCGGAATCTCGAAACTGATGACCTCGTTCGGCGCCTTGTCCGGGCGTGCGGCAGTCGGTGGAGGCATTTGTGCGCATCCGGCCAACGCAAGCATGGGTACCGCAAACAACACCTGTCGCTTCACACGAATCTCCAGTCAGTCCTGTTGCTATAACGAGGTTTTCGGCAGGCTGACGGAGAAAGTTGATAGACGGAAAACTGGCCTGCGCAAATCAAAAGGAGTTACCTCAAGATTCGCGCAAACGATTGCTCCGGCGCTCGGCGAAGCACCGTTCGAAGCAAAGTTGCCTCGTTGTTTCGGGCGTGAAATCGTCTGATGATTGGCTGTCGAAAAGCGGTTTCGACGCGCGGCACAGGCGGGATGGATGAATCGGGGAGCAATGGATCAGGCGGCGAGGTTCTCAGGCCGCCTGCGAGGCTGAAGGCGTGCTGGCCGTTTATCGGCGCGCGTCAGGTCGACAGCGGCACGCGTTCCGGCTCGTCCGCTTCGAACCACGCCGGATTGCGCTCGGCAATCGGAACGAGCGACACCAGAATCTCGCGCAGATGGCTGCGCATCGCTTCTTCCGCGGCGCTCGGGTCGTGCGCGCGCAGGCCCGCCAGAATTTTTGCGTGTTGCCTGATCAGCAGATCGAGCGGCGACACCTCGGGCAGGCTCAAATAGCGCACTCGATCCATCTGCGCCTTGATGTCCTGAATGGTGTCCCATGCCGCCGTGCAGTCGATGGCTTGCGCGATCGCATAGTGAAACGCCTCGTCGAGCGCGAGGAACGCGGCGGTGTCGCTCGATTTCGCCGCGAGCTTCTGATCGCGCAGATTGTCGGCGAGCGCCTGCAACTGTTCGTCGGTGATCGACACGGCTGCCTTGCGGACTACCGCGGTCTCGATCGCCTCGCGAATGAAGCGGCCTTCACGCACCTGACGCGGCGATATGCGTTTAACGAAGGTGCCGCGCTGCGGCAATACCTGCAGCACGCCCGCTTCGACCAGCTTGATGAACGCTTCGCGCACCGGCTGCCGCGACACCTGAAACATGTCCGAGACTTCCTTCTCCGAGAGCGGCGTGCCCGGCACCAATTGACCGGCGAAAATCGCCTGGCGCAACGCGCGGAAAATCTGCTTGCCGACCGGCTCGTGGGAATCGAACGAGACCTCGGCGGCGAGATCCGGGAGCGCAACGCGAGGGCCGCCCTGCAAGCTCGCGCGACGCCGCGTGCGAGGTGCAGCGAGCGCCGCATCGGCGGAGAAAGACGACTTGGCAGCGCGGAGGTTTTTATTCGGCATCAGGCAAAACAGCGGACGAAATATGAGGGAGACGGCACGCGCGTTCAGGCTATGCAGGCGTGTCGCACCATACTACCATGCACGTTTCATCCGCAGCGCGCTGCCGCGCGGTTCGCGAATCCATACCAGCGAACACACCGCGCCGAGCACCGCAACCGCGCCCGCCAGCACGAACGCACTGCCGTAAGCGCCGTGTGTCGCTTCGACGATGAAGCCGGTCACCGCAGGCCCGATCACGCCGGCCAGATTCGCCAGCAGGTGCACGAAGCCGCCGACGCCACCCACGTGTTCGCGCGGCACGGTATCCTGAATCACGGCCCAGTAGACCGCGCCCGTCACATACAGGAAGAAGATCGACACCGACATCAGCGCGACCGCGCCCTGCATGCTGGCGACACGGCCGGCCAACGCAACGCACACCGCTGCCGCGCCGAGACATGTGCCGAGCACGATCTTGCGCGACAGCAGCGGCTTGCCGGTCAAGCGCAAGATGAGGTCCGAGATGAAGCCGCCTGCCGCCAGCCCGATGCTGCCGAGCAGCCATGGAATCACCGTCGCGAAGCTCATGTCGTGCAAGCTCAGGTGATGCGCTTCGGTCAGGTAGGTCGGGAACCACGACAGGAAAAAGAACAACACGTAGTTATAGGAAAAGAACGCAAAGGCGGTCGCCAGAATGATCGGCTTGCGCAGAAAGTGGCCCAGGCCGAGCCGCTCGCCATCGGCGGAGTGAGCAATGGCATGTTCATCGGCCTGGCCCGCGCGGATGAGTTCGATCTCTTCAGGCGTCACACGCGAATTCCCGTGCGGATGTTCGGTGGTCGCCGCCGCCCACAAGACGAGCCACGCGAGCCCCAGCATCATGATCGCGACAAAGGCCCAGCGCCAGCCGAACTGCACCGCCATAAAGCCGACCACCGGACCTGCCAGCGCGCCGCCGAGCGGCGTGCCCGAACTGATCACGCCGATCGCGCTCGCGACTTCCTTGCGTGGGAACCAGTTATTGACCATCTTGCTGTTCGACGAACTGAACGGACCTTCGCCCATGCCGAACAACACGCGCAGCACGATCAGCGAACCGATGCCGGTCGCCAACGCGGTCGCGCCGCAGAAAATCGACCAGACGCCCATCGCGGTGCCGAACACCCGCTTCGCGCCGACTTTATCCGCGAGCACGCCGCCAACAAAATTGAACAGCGCATAGCCGACGAAAAAACTGCTGAACACGATGCCCATCTGCGCATGCGAGAAGTGCAGGTCTTTCTGTATCAGCGGCGCGGCGATCGACAGCGCCGAGCGGTCGAGATAGTTGATCACGCCTGCCAGAAACAGCAGCGCGACGACAAACCAGCGTTGGCTCCTGATCATCGAATGTCTCCTTCGGTTCGCCTCGTGACGGGCGCTTGAATGAAATTGTGAAGGCGCGGCGGATGCGACGCCCTGGTAACGGTCAGCGGCTAGTCGAAGTTCAGATGCACCTTCATCGATTGCGAGCGGTCGAGCGCTATTTCGAACGCGTGATTCGCTTCGTTCATCGCGAAAGAATGCGTCATCAGCGGTCGCAGATCGACCTTGCCTGAGGCGATTTCATCGGCGGCGATCGCGTATTCGTCGGTGAAACGGAACGAGCCCTGGTAGCGGAGCTCTCTCGCCATCACGAGATTGGCCGCCACCGGCGATTGGCCGGCCGGCAGATTGCCTACCTGGATCACCGTGCCGCCCGCGCGCGCCGAGCGCAGCGCCGTGTCGAGACCGGCGGGACTGCCCGACGCTTCGATGACGACGTCGAAGGTGCCGCGCTGCGCGGACCATTGATCGATCGTGGCGCGATCGGTGGCGTTCACAACCTGATCCGCGCCGAGTTGCCAGGCGACCTGCAACGCGCGGCTCGACAGATCGAGCGCAACCGTGCGATGCGCGCCCGCGCGGCGTGCCACCGTCAGCAGAATGCAGCCGATCGGCCCGCAACCCACCAGCAAGACACTCGCGCCGACCAGCGAGCCGGCCTGCTTCACAGCGTGCAACGCGACGGCGAGCGGCTCGGCCATCGACGCCTGAGCGAAATCGACACCGTTCGGCACCGGCACGCACTGCCGCGCCGCAACGACGATGTACTGACGGAACATGCCTTGCATATGCGGAAACGTCGAAGCGCTGCCCATGAAGCGCATGTCGAGACAGTGATTCGGCATGCCGCCGATGCAAAAGCGGCAAGTCCCGCATGCCAGCCCCGGATTGACGGCGACGCGCTGCCCTGGCGTCAGGCTCGTTTCCGCGCTCACGTCCGCGCCGAGCGAATCGATCTCGCCGGCCACTTCATGCCCGAGCACGAACGGCTCGCGCACCGCGAAATCGCCGCTCCTGCCTTTGAAGTAGTACGAGAGATCGGAGCCGCAAATGCCGCCGGCGCGCACGCGCACGCGTACCTGGCCTGGGCCGGGTTCGGGCGGATCGACTTCGTCGATGCGGATCAGTTTGGGTTCGTGAAGGACGGCTGCCAGCATGGTGAACTCCGGTAGGGCAAAGGCCGCACGCTTAGTGCTGCGCGATTGACGATGAAGACGAAGATGAGAGCCCATTCACCAGTTCCAAAGCGTCCCATCGTCGAGACGCGCGACCGGCAGCCAGGCCGGGTCGTACGGATAGCGCGCGGCAGCCGCTTCGTCGATATCGACGCCGTGGCCCGGCGCCTCGCCTGGATGCATCATCCCGTTGTCGAAACGCCATGCATGCGGGAATACCTCGAGCGCTTCGGCAGGAAAGCCCATGTACTCCTGCACGCCGAAGTTCGGCACCCACAGATCGAAATGCAGCGCCGCGCCCATGCACACCGGCGACAGATCGGATGGACCGTGGCAACCGGTACGCACCTGGTACAGCGAAGCGAAATCGGCAATACGCCGCAGATGCGTAATGCCGCCCGCGTGCGTCAAGGTCGCGCGGATGTAGTCGATCAACTGCTCCTCGATCAACTGTTTGCAATCCCAAATGCTGTTGAAGACTTCGCCGACCGCGATCGGCGTGACCGTATGCTCGCGAATCAGCCGGAAGCCGGCCTGGTTTTCGGCAGGCGTCGGGTCTTCCATCCAGAAGAGCCGATACGGCTCGACCGACTTGCCGAGGCGCGCCGCTTCGATCGGCGTCAAACGGTGGTGGACGTCATGCAGCAAATGCGTGTCGAAGCCGAATTTGTCGCGCACCGCTTCGAACAGTTTCGGCACGAAGTCGAGATACTTTTCCGACGACCAGCTCTGTTCTTCGACCGCGCCCTTGGTGGCCGGCTCGTACATGCCACTGCCTTTCGACACGCCGTACACCGCACGCATATTCGGCACGCCGCATTGAATGCGAATGGCCCGGTATCCGGCCTCGATGTGCTCGGCGTAGCGATCGAGCGCTTCGGGAATGTCACGGCCGGTGGCATGACCGTACACCATCACACCGTCGCGCGACGCGCCGCCGAGCAGCTTGTACAGCGGCACACCCGTCACCTTGCCGAGAATGTCCCACAGCGCCATATCGACCGCGGCGATCGCCGTCATCGTGACCGGCCCGCGCCGCCAGTACGCGCCTTTGTACAGATATTGCCAGGTGTCTTCGATACGGCCCGGGTCGCGGCCGATCAGGAGCGGACACACATGGTCTTTCAGATACGACGCGACTGCGAGCTCGCGACCGTTCAGCGTTGCATCGCCGATGCCGTGCACGCCTTCGTCGGTGACGATTTTCAGCGTGACGAAATTACGGCCCGGGCACGTGACGATCACGTCGGCGCGAACGATCTTCATGACAGCTTCCTTGCAGAGGCGAGTGGCAGACCGCGACATACGGCGGCACGCAACTTGCAGCTTTTCGTGGTGGTTTCGAGCGGCGGCCGAGGTGCAAAAACACGTGTGTCATGCATCACTCACGCCGTTCGAACGATGCTACCATACAAGTATATCAAGTCGTCAAATCAGGGTTTTCCCGTTGTTTCCCCGCTGGTTCCCGTTAATCGACATTATTTCGACGTCGTTTTTCAAGCTGTTTCCGCTACCTGGATTCCATCTCATGACATCTGCCGCCGCCCTGCCTCGCCTCAGCCGTCAAGCATTGCCCGTGCTGGAAACCCACCTGTTATCGACGCAGTGGCGCGAGCCGCGCATCGGCATCGTTCATCTGGGCATCGGCAATTTTCATCGCGCGCATCAGGTGCTTTATACGGAAGAAGCCATGCTGGCCGCGGGTGGCGATTGGGGCATTTGCGGCGTGACGCTGCAAGGCGACCTCGGCAAGCGCGACACGCTCATGGAACAGCAAGGTCTGTACAGCGTGGTCGAGCGCGGGCCGGACGGCGCCAAGGTGACCGTCGTGCGCGCGCTGCGGGAAGTGCTGGCCATGCCGCACGATCATGCAGCGCTGTTCGCGCGCCTCGCCGATCCACGGGTGCGAATCGTTTCGCTGACGGTGACTGAAAAAGGTTATTGCCGCGATCCGAAAACCGGCGAGGTCGCGCTCGACGACGACGCCGTCGCGCACGATCTGGCGCACCCGCTCTCCCCGCGCACAGTCCCGGGCATTCTCGTGGCCGCGTTGCGCGAGCGGCGCGGCGATGCGGACATCGCGGACGGCAAACCATTTACCGTGCTGTCGTGCGACAACCTTGCGCATAACGGTGCTGCACTGCGTCAGGTGGTCTGTTCGTTCGCCCGGCAACTCGATCCTTCACTGGCCGACTGGATCGCCGCCGAGGTCGCGTTTCCATCGACGATGGTCGACCGCATCGTGCCGGCAACCACCGAAGACGAACGCGCTTCGGCCGCCGCCGCGCTCGGCTATCGGGACGCCGCGCCGGTGCCATGCGAGCCGTTCCGGCAATGGGTCATCGAAGACCGTTTTCCGGGGGGACGTCCTGGGTGGGACGCGGTTGGCGCGCAACTCGTCGACGACGTCACGCCGTTCGAGCTGGCGAAGCTGCGCATGCTGAACGGCGCGCATTCGACGCTCGCCTATCTGTCGATGCTAGGCGGCTTCGACACCATCGACACGGCGATCGCCGACCCCGCCATGCGCAATCTCATTCACGCGATGATGACGCACGAAATCGCGCCGACGCTGACCGTGCCCGCGTCATTCGACCTGCTCGCCTATCGGGACGCATTGCTCGATCGTTACGCGAACCCGGCACTCAAACATCGCTGCGCACAGATTGCAATGGACGGCAGTCAGAAGATTCCGCCGCGTTTGCTCGGCACGATTGCCGCGAGGATCGAGGCGGGCCAGCCATTCACGCGCCTCGCGCTGGCGATCGCGGCATGGATGATGTTTTTGCGTGGCCATGCGGACGACGGCACGCGCTACGAAATCAGCGATCCGCTTGGCGATAGGCTGAAGGCGCTTGCAACGTCGGCGCGTGGTGAACCGCAGGCGCTGCTTGCCGCGTTACTGTCCGTGCGCGAAGTATTTCCGGAGCAGCTTGCCGCGCTGCCGCTCTTCGCAACAACCCTTCATGACGCATTGCAGTTGCTCCATGACCACGGCGCACGCGGTGCGATAGCCGCTGCGCAATGAACACGCTCCTTGCCGCAAGCATCCGGACCGCAAGGTTCGGCACGGCTCACCGCATCAAACCGGCGCTTCAGGCAGCAGGCTCGACCCGCTGCCTTCCGCGTCCTCCTGCATGCCCCGCTCCTGCATACCCCGCTCCTGCTCGCGCTTCTGCGCATCGAGCAGATCCCGGTAGCTCAGATACGCACAACGTCCGCCGGATTTGGCCGCGTACATCGCGGCGTCGGCGTTGAGCAGCAACTCCTCGGCTGTCACGCTATCGGCCGGAAACTGGCTGATGCCGATGCTGGCGCCCACCGTCATGCAATGTGCGTCGATCACCAATTCCTCATTCAACGTGTCCATGATCCGCGCAGCGATCTTTGGCGCCGCGTCGGCAGAACGCGAGCCTTCGAGCAGCGCGATGAACTCGTCGCCGCCCAGCCGCGCCACGACGTCTGTTGCGATCAGCTCATGCCTCAGACGCCGCGCCATCGCAACGAGCACCTTGTCGCCAACGGAATGACCGAACTGGTCGTTGATCTGCTTGAAGCGGTCCAGATCGATGAACAGCACGGCGAGCCGTTCACCGCGCCTCGTCGCTTCTTCGATCGCCGCTTCGAGCTTCTGCATGAACAACATGCGGTTGGGCAGGCCGGTCAAGCCATCGTGCGTGGCGAGATGAACGAGTTCATGTTGCTTGTTATGCAGTACATCCATTTGCGCCTTGATTTCGCGGCGCAGACGATCGAAGCAGCGCGCCAGTACACCGATTTCGTCGGTACGTTTGAGCGGCAGCGTTTCCATCGCTTGGCCCGCGAACAGATGGGTCGCGGCGTGCGCCAGAATATGCAAAGGTTTGGTCAATGCGCGAGCGAACAGGATTGCGAGGATAATCGCCATCGCGCTCGAGACCAACACCATCCGAATGATTCGATCGCCCAGCAGGTTGGCGTCGGACAGTACGTCGGCAAGCGGCTTGGCGAGGCCCAGTACGATGAAGCGGTTGCCTTCCGACACGCCGAACGGTCTGCGAACGAAGGCGAGCACCTGACCGGCAGCCTGCCCCGGCAGCGTGAGACCGTTCAGAAGTACTTCGCTTCTGGACTGCTCGAAGAGCGGCCGCGTAGCGGCAAAACTGTCCTGCATGAAGACGCGCCGTCCGTTGTCGAAGCCGAACGTTTTCGAGGCATCGGGATGGACCAGGAAATCGCCCCACTCGTTGGCGAGATAGACCTGGTAGTCGCTCGGCAGATCGCTCTGTAGACGTTTGAGCAGTCCGGCGAGGTCGATGTCGAGGACCACGACACCCACCACCGCGCCGCTTGCGTTCGCCACCGGCGTGCCGAGCCGCAGCGTCGGTTTGCCTTCGGCGGAATGTGCGCCGTGTTCGCGATTGATCGTGATCGGCGAGGTATAGATGCGGCCCGGCGCCAGCGCCAGCGTATCGAACACGTACGAAAACTGGCCTTTTTCCTGCAAGGCGCTCCCCTCGACTCGCACCGCGCGGTTGGCATCGCGATCGAAACGGATCAATTCCAGCCCGTAGTGTTGACGGGCAATCAGACGGATCTGCAAATATTCGGCGTGGTGAGCCATGAAACTGGCGAATACCTGCGCCAGCCTTTCGCGCGATTTATTTGCGCCGAGACCGTTGTCGAACTGCGCGACGGCGGCCGCGGACGGCATGCCGCCGAGCACCTGCGCATCGGCGGCGGCGTCGCCGATCTCCACTGAAAAGCGCTGACCCAACAGTTCCGTCGAGGTCAGCAGGCTGCGTTCGGCTTCGCTCACCAGCATCGTGCGATTGGCGCGATACGCGTAATAGCCGGTCGCTCCGGACGCAAGCACGCCGATGCACGCAAGCAGCACCGATAACTTGAAAGTGAGCCCCGGGCGCATGATCAAAAGCGCTCCGACCGGTCTCCCGACACGATTCTGCTCCACAGGTCCTCGCGCCGCTGAATGTCCTCCACCGGACCGATCCAGACGATGTGCGCGTCGTCGCTGTTTTCCGCGGGCGCCGTCAACGTGTTGGCCAGCCCCTGGCGCTGCGTCAACAATGCGCTCACGTCCGGTTCGAGCATGTAATTGATCCACGCGAGCGCGAGCGGACGATCGGCCGCCGAACTCGTCATCGCCCAGCAGTCGAGCCACGCGAGCACGCCTTCGTCGGGAATCACATAGCCCACATCCGCGCCGGCGCGGCGCAGCAAAGCGACCTGCTGGGTGCCATAGTTGCCGAACATCAAGGCAACCTTATGCTGGATGAAGAACGCGGTCGCCTCTTCCGGCAACGTGTAATACGTCAGCAGATTGCGGCGCAAATCGACCAGTTTGCGAGCGATCACGCGCATTTGTACGGCATCGAGTTGAAAGGGATGGGCATAACCCAGCGCCAGCGCGGTGAACGATAAATTATGCTGGGCACTGTTGAAGTCGAGGACCTTGCCGCGGTAACGCGGATTCCACAATTCGCGCATCGAGCGCGGCGCAACGGCGAACTGCTTGCGATCATAGATCAGTCCCATCGACGAATACGTGAATGGAATGGCGTACACCTTGCCTGCCGCGGTCAGTCCCGCGATCGACGACAGCGCCTGAAAACGCGGCAATTGTCTTCTGGTATTGGGCAGACTGGCCAGATCGAGCGGCGCCAGCAGATTCGCCCGGGTATAGCGCTGGATTTCGGCGGTATTGGCTGCCAGCACGTCGAATTGCGGCGCGCCGTGGGCGTGCATCTGGTTCCATAGCGCCTCGTCGGAATCGACCAGCGTGACTTCCACCTTCGCGTGGAAACGCGTTTCGAAAGCCTTGACCACGTCGCTGTCCGCGTATCCCGGCCATGCCAGCACACGCAGGACTTTCTCGCCGGCGGCGACCGGTGCCGCCGACAAAAGGCTAGCGCAGAAAACGGCGCTTGGCAGCAGTGTCAAAAAACCGGAAGCAAGGCCGTTGCGCGATGGCTTCGAGCGTCTTGCACCGGATACGATTCGCCGCCAGAAGGATGGGATGCCGCAGCGCATTTCATCTGCCTCCAAATCGTGTGCATTCACTCAACACCATTCGGCAGGATGCCGTAACGACCACAGTCCACAGCCGCATGGCATTCGGCTGCCGGCGTGGTGCTCGATGGCTTCGATGACCTTGTTCAGACAGATATTGCTTATGCCGCGCGGTAGGCACGCAGCGCGTTGATCATAGCGCCAGGAAGCGCGTTTTTGGCCGGGCCTTGCCGGCGGCGACAGAAACAGGCTGCTGGCAGGATGCACTAAACGCGCTCACTTTATATATAACGACCAGTCTCGCAGGATCTTTAACCGAACCGGGGCGTTCAGCGTGCGCGTTCCGGCGCGCCTGAAGTGGCGCCGTCAGCCCTGAACTTACGAATTCTTCCGGTAAGGAATCAGGCGGTTTTTACAGCATGCTGATCGACAACGTTAAAGACGCCGAAAATCGACGCCGCAATTCCCTTCGAATTCAGACATTAGCCAATTTCTTTGCAACATCTTTACAAGGCGTTAAACGACGCGTAACCGCGACGCAGCGTGCATTGGCGGCGCCGTCAGATTTCCACCATATTCAGGCTTTAGAAGCAATTCTCGCCCGCTATCCGGTGTTTCACTAGCTACCCAATCTTTTTGACCTGATAAGCTTGGCGCGCGCTGCTGGCCGCCCCGGCCGGCAGCTTAAACCCAAGTCCGGTCGTGAGTCGCGCCGGACTTCCCGCCGCGGCACAACCGCATGCGGGAGTATTCGAACTACACCGAGGAGTTAAACAGTGAAAAAACTGCTAGCGGCTTTGACGGTTGCTTTGCTTGCCACCGTCTCGATTGGCGCACACGCTAAAGATTGGTCGACTATCCGTTTCGGCGTTGACGCCAGCTACCCCCCGTTTGAGTCGAAGGGCTCGGACGGCAAGCTCGTTGGCTTCGACATCGACCTCGGCAATGAAATCTGCGCACGCCTGAAGGCCAAATGCGTTTGGGTTGAAAACGACTTCGACGGCATGATCCCGGCACTGAAGGCGAAGAAGTTCGACGGCGTGCTGTCGTCGATGTCGATGACGCCGCAACGCGCTGAGCAGATCGCTTTCTCGGCAAAGCTGTTCAACACGCCGACGCGCCTCGTCGCGAAGAAGGGTTCGGGCATCCTGCCGACGGCTGATTCGCTCAAGGGCAAGACGGTGGGCGTCGAGCAAGGCACGATCCAGGAAACCTACGCGAAGACGTACTGGGAAGCGAAGGGCACGAAGGTCGTGCCGTATCAGAACCAGGACCAGGTCTACGCCGACCTGATCTCCGGCCGTCTGGATGCTGCATTGCAA
The DNA here is from genome assembly GCF_046535245.1 of Paraburkholderia sp. SIMBA_030. Taxonomy (NCBI): domain Bacteria; kingdom Pseudomonadati; phylum Pseudomonadota; class Betaproteobacteria; order Burkholderiales; family Burkholderiaceae; genus Paraburkholderia; species Paraburkholderia sp. SIMBA_030. The sequence goes on along the minus strand of NZ_JAWRXB010000026.1, from coordinate 55,298 downwards.
GACGCGGTGCAAGCTGAGATCGGCTTCCTGAAGACGCCGCGCGGCGCTGGCTTCGACTTCGTCGGCAAGGATCTGGACGATCCGAAGATCCTCGGCAACGGCGCAGGCATCGGCATGCGCAAGGAAGACACCGATCTGAAGACGAAGGTCGACAAGGCCATCGCCGACATCATCAAGGACGGTACGTACAAGAAGCTCGAGAAGAAGTACTTCGACTTCGACGTGTACGGCAGCTAATCCGGCAACCGGGCCGTCACGGCGTACCTGACGGCACGCCCCAGCCAAGCGTAATGAAGACGGGCCCCGCCACACGCGGGGCCCGTTTCTTTTGCACGGCGATCCACAGAACGCCGCACAAAACCACCTGCCGCACCATATCGGCTAAGATCGTGCGATCGAGGCGCCGCGCAACGGCCTGCCCCAGACTGACCACGAATCACTCTTTCCTTTGTAATCAACGACATAGCACGGCACGCGTCACTTGCCGGCGCACTTTGAAAACCATGCAAACCCAAACCCATCCGCTGATTGCCCCGACGCTCGGCACCGCCCGTAACCTGACGAGTTTTCACTACGGTCCCGGCGGCGGGCAGAAGATTTACATCCAGTCGTCGCTGCATGCCGACGAGTTGCCCGGCATGCTGGTGTCGTGGGCGTTGCGCCGCAAGCTCGCGGCGCTGGAAGCCGCCGGCAAGGTGCGCGGCGAGGTCGTGATCGTGCCGGTGGCAAATCCTATCGGCCTGAATCAGCACTTTCTCGGCCACCTGAGCGGCCGCTTCGAGACCAACACCGCGCAGAACTTCAACCGCAACTTCTACGAATTGTCGGCGCTGGTGCAGCCGGGCATCGAGGCGCGCCTGACCGGGGACATCGACGCCAATCGCCTCGCGATCCGCGCGGCGATGCGCGAGGCGCTCGACGAGCAAAAGCCGGAAACCGAGCTCGAATCGCAACGTCTGATGCTGCAAAAGCTGTCCTGCGACGCCGATGTCGTGCTCGATCTGCATTGCGACTGGGAAGCCGCGATGCACCTCTACACGAACCCCGATCTGTGGCCGGAAGTCGAGCCGCTCGCCTGCTATCTGGACGCCAAGGCATCGCTGCTCGCGCTGAATTCGGTGGGCAATCCGTTCGACGAAATTCACAGCTTCTGCTGGTCGGATCTGCGCGCCCGTTACGGCGACCGCTTTCCGATTCCGAACGGCTCGATTTCGGTGACGATCGAACTGCGCGGCCAGCGCGAGGTGTCGTACGAGTACGCCGATCACGACGCGCAAGCAATCATCGAGTACCTGAGCTCGCGCGGCGTGATCGACGGCACGCCCGCGCCGCTGCCGGCGCTCGAATTCGCCGCGACGCCGCTGGCCGGCGCCGAGCCGATCGTCGCGCCGATCAGCGGCGTGCTGGTGTACCGCTGCGAAGTCGGCAGCTGGGTCGACGTGGGTCATGAGATCGCCGACATCGTCGATCCGCTGACCGATCGCGTGGTGACGTTGAAGAGCAGCGTGGCCGGCGTGTTGTACGCGCGGCATCTGACGCGCTTTGCAACGGCTGGGCTGGAGTTCGCGCGCATTGCCGGCGCGAACGCGTTCAGAAGCGGCTCGCTGTTGAGCAATTAACCGGCAACCCGGTTCGTGGCTCGGCCGCTCGCTGCCCGGCAAGTCTTCAGCTATAAAGCAAATCGCCCGCTGCTCAAGCGGGCGATTTGCATTCATGCGGCGGCGGCCACCTCCGACCAGATCTGCGCATCTGGGCCGCTCATCGTGCCGACCTTGAGTTGTTTGTCGTCCGCGTGCGCAAACGTTGCCGTCGACGAAACGGCGGCTATAACCAGCAGATTTTGAATGATTGTCCGGCGTTGCATGCGTTTCCCCACGAGTGATTCTGATTGACAGGCGCGCATCGTCGCATGCCGCTGCAGCGCCCTGAAACCAATCATTTTTCATACGCATAACCGCACGGAATGGAAAAAGCTTATACGCGGGCGATATGCGCGATTTCCGATAGCGAAGCTATCCGAGTGTCGCGCCAGCGCGACACATGACAAAAATAACCGAAGCTGTCACAGACCTTACTCTGCATTCCCTTAAATTTCGCCCCATCGCACGACCTCGCCGGAGAGCCGGCGTCGCGATCGCTTAATTTTTAATCGGAGAATTTCCTTGAACAAGAAAGTATTAACCGCCGCTACTCTCGCCGTCTTCGCCAGCGCCGCCCATGCGCAAAGCAGCGTCACGCTGTATGGCCTGATCGATGCCGGTTTCACGTATGTCAATCATGCCGGCACCCAAGGCCAGCACCTCTATCAGTACGGCGACGGCGTCTCTCAAGGTAGCCGTTGGGGCCTGCGTGGTTCTGAAGACCTCGGTGGTGGCCTGAAGGCGCTCTTCACGTTGGAAAACGGCTTTAACTCCGGCACCGGCGCGCTGGGTCAAGGCAGCTCGCTGTTCGGCCGTCAGGCATTCGTCGGTCTTTCGCAGAACGGCATCGGCTCGCTCACGTTCGGCCGTCAATACTCGTTCTCGACCGACTATCTCGGCGGCTCGTACGCCAACGGCGGCCAAACCGTCGCAGGTAACTACGCCTATCACATCAACGATATCGACCAGCTCACGTCGAGCCGTATCAGCAACTCGGTCAAGTTCAGCAGCGCGAACTTCGCGGGCCTGACGTTCGGCGCGATGTACGGCTTCTCGAACCAGGCCGGCGCATTTGCCGGCGCACCGGGCGCCACCGGTTCGTCGTCGGCTTACAGCTTTGGCCTGAACTACGCGAACGGCCCGTTCGGCATCGGCGCTGCGTACACGGACATCCGCTACCCGGGTTCGGCATCGCCGACGACCTTCTCGACGACGCTCGCAAACTCGGCGATCAGCGGTACGGCCAAGGATCTGTCCACGGTCGGCGTCGGCGGCAAGTACTCGATCGGCGCGGCTACGATGTGGGCTCTCTGGACGCACACGAACATCGAGCAGATCACCGGTCACATGACGACGTTCAACGCGTACGAAGCAGGCGGCAAGTACGCATTCACGCCGGCATTGACGGGCGCACTCGGCTACACGTACATGCAGGCAAAGGATCTGACCAACGGTCACTGGAATCAGATCGACGCCAGCGTCGACTACGCTTTGAGCAAGCGCACCGATGTGTACCTGCTGGGCGTCTATCAGCAAGCTTCGGGCAAGACGGCGAAAAATACCGATCTGCAAGCGCAAATCGGCTCCAGCGCGAGCAGCTACCTGCCGGCCGCAGGCGCAAGCACGCAGCTGGCGGTTCGCGCAGGCCTGCGTCACAAGTTCTGATCGGGTGTTGTCGGCGGGGAGCGCGAGCTCCCTGCTGTCCCGCGGTTCTGGAAAACGCCCTACGGGGCGTTTTTCTTTTGGGCAGTCAGTGCAGGCACCGTATGACGTGCCCGACGCTCACGCCGACGCGACAGCCACCATCACCGAGTAGGCCTTGAAGACCGCTGTCGCCGGTTGCCCAACGGCTAGCGCAAGCGCGTCGACGGCATCGTTCGTGATCGTCACGACGGGCATCTTCCAGTGCGTGAACACATCGGCGAGTTGTCCGCGCAGGTCGTGGCGCAGCAGCGGGTTCAGCGCGGCAAAGGGCTCGTCCAGCAACAACAGCTCCGGCCCGCAGGCGAGCGCACGAGCCAGTGCCAGGCGCTGCTGCCCGCCCGACAAGACGGCTCGGCGGCTGCGCGTCAGTTCGGTGAGTTCGAGCAGCGCGTCGACCCGCGCGGCGCGACGCTGTTCGACCTGGGCGGCTTAAGGACGAGCTGGTAGCGCTACTCGGCTGTCTCGGAGGAGCGGCGAACGCTATCGCCGCGCTTAGACCGGGGAAGTGGCTCCAGCGAATAAACATTCGCATCCGAAAGTCATATACTGGCTCGGTCTGCCTGCTGGCTCTCGCGCAGTTGTGGTATGCGTTCGCATAACTATTCGAGCAGTATTGGCGCGCCCGGTGCGGGAAGACTAACGGCGTCGTGCCCGCCTCGGATCAAACACCAGGGGCTGAGCCGTCTGCCTGCGCATGTTCTTTTGGCCAAGCCGACGACCTGAAACCAGGTGGACCGAGCTTCACCTCAATTGCCTGTTTGGACGAAGCCATGCTGACGATCGACGACATCCGGGCGATTCCACTGTTTTCAACACTCCCTGACGACGAACTGGAGCATCTCGCGCACACGTCGGCAGACCTGCATCTGTGTGCGGGTGAATTCGCGGTCCATGAAGGTGGAGAGCGCGCGCTGTATGCCGTTCTGGCCGGCAAGATGGAAGTCATCAAGACGTTCGACGGTATCGAGCGCACGCTGGGCTGGCGTCTGCCCGGAACCATTTTTGGCGAAGTGCCGCTCGCGCTGAGTTCGCCGTTTCCAGGCGCCTATCGGGCCGCAGAGCCGTCGCGTGTCATGCGCGTGGACGCCCAGCGTTACTACGTACTTGCTGCCGCGTCGCCAGAAATTGCGTTCAAGATGGGCACCCTTGCGCGCGAGCGCATCGGCGGGTTGCAAGGCCTCTCGGCAGAGCCGCCCAAGCCCCGCGTGACCATGATTGGAAGTCGCTGGGACAACGCTTGTACAGCGTTGCGCCAATTCCTCGCCCGCAACCAGATCAGCTACGACTGGATGACACCGGATGCGCCCGAACTGACGACGCGCTGGCCTGGAACCTGTCCGTCAGAGGAGGATTGCCCGGTGTTGCGGCTGGTCGACGGGACGGTGCTGAGCCGACCTGCAACACGCGAGCTTGCTGGGTTGCTGGGTCTGCAGACGCAGCCCCGCCTGGCCGAATACGACACGGTGATCATTGGGGGCGGGCCGGCCGGTCTTGCTGCGGCAGTGTACGGTGCGTCGGAAGGCTTGCGTACTGTTGTGCTGGAGCGCGAAGCTCCGGGCGGGCAGGCCGGGACATCCTCGCGTATTGAGAATTACCTCGGCTTCCCCAACGGTGTGTCGGGCGACGAACTCGCGAGCCGTGCACTGCAGCAGGCAAGGCGGCTCGGTGCAGAGATTCTGGTGACACGGTCTGTCGCTCGAATCGATGTCGATGGGCGTAACGTTCACCTCGACGGCGGCGACGTCATCCGGGCGCGAACGATCATTCTCGCGACTGGCGTCACGTGGCGCCGCCTCCTGATCGATGGCTTCGACCGGTTTATCGGTAAAGGAATTTACTACGGCGCGTCACGCAGCGAGGCAAGCGCTACTCACGGACTCGACGTCTATCTGATCGGTGGAGGAAACTCGGCCGGCCAGGCCGCTTTGTACTTTGCCAATCATGCGCGCATGGTTACGCTTGTCTTGCGAGGCGATTCGCTTGAGAAGAGCATGTCTCGCTACCTTGTCGAGCAGCTTCGCGAGAAGTTAAACGTAGCGGTGCAACTGCGGTCGGAAGTAGTCGGTGCATACGGCGATACCCATCTGACAGCGATCGATGTACGCGATGGACTGAGCGCAGAAGTGCGTCGGCACGACAGTGGTGGATTGTTCGTGTTCATTGGCGCCGATGCACAGACCGAGTGGTTGCCAGAGGAAATCGCGCGCGACGTGCGCGGATATGTTCTCACCGGAGACGACGTCGTTAAGGCAGGACGCTGGTCCCATAGCCGGGATCCCTACCTCCTTGAGTCGAGTGTTCCTGGCGTATTTGCCTGTGGGGATGTGCGATTGAGCCCGGTCAAGCGCGTCGCTTCAGCGGTCGGTGAGGGCAGCATGGCAATCGCGTTCGCCCACAAATATCTGCAGCATTAACTATGCTGCATGCCACTGGTAAGACGGCACGCGTCGCGTTATATCGTGCTGGAGGGATCAGGGCGACGCGACAAGATGCGCCGCGTCGCTACCTCGCCAGTCGGTCTTGCTGCTGAGATGCCAGACGTTCGCTGGCGGCGCATTCAGCCAGACAGTTTTGATGCGATGCCAACGCAAGCCTATAGGGGCCGTAAATGGAACTCTCGGTTGATACGTGAATTGCACAAGACGTCGAGCGCGGTCCGCGTAGAGGAGTTCGGCGAAGGCCGCAACCGTTGGTTCGACGACGCCAGACGAAAGCGAACGAAACGGCAGGCCTGAGACAATAATCGTCTTGGCTGGCAGTTCTTGCAGAATCGAAACGTTCTCATGGAATGCGCCGCCGACCACATGGGCCTGTGGAAATCGCCCTCTCAGTTCGGTGGCCAATTGATCTCCTAGCTCGAATACGATCAGCCGCGCCGACGGGTGCCGGCGCACGAGGGAGTCCGTCACGACTCCGGTGCCAGCTCCCACCTCGACGATCGCCTCGAACGCCTCGACGCCGTCAGCCATGGCATCGGCGAGACAACGCGACGAAGGAGCCACTGCGCCTACGGTTGCAGGGCTTCTTAACCATTGCTTGAAGAAACTCAGGTTCATGCGGGGGAAGGAACACGACGTCGGACTGTCTACGAATGTGCCCCAGTCGTGATGCAATTGCGGAAACCGCTTCGAGGATAGCAGATAGAAGCTGACGCGAAACGGACAGGGCCATTACAGATTTGCCATGAGGTACTTTTTATGCCGAGGCTGGCCATCCGTTGTGGAGAAAGCCGGCGGGCCGAAGTGGGTCGACTTCTGCCGAACAAGGGACGGGCATACAGCATTCGGTTTCGCGCACAGCGCGACGCCGCGAGGCGCTATGCGAAACCGATGTCTCGTCTGGTATCGTCGGATGATACCGATGACCTCGTGTCCGCATTGAAAGCGGATGCGGCGGGCAAAGGAGCGCTGGCCTGAAAAAATAGCCTGGATACCCGAAGGCATCTGATTTATGTGCAGAGATAATGGTCAAACCTTTTTCTGCGACGCGCCACTGTGAAAACCCGCGACAGTCAGTCTGAGCCGGACGCGCCCGAATCGGAAACACCCGCTTACTGGCGGGAGCACGAAATGTTGCTGCTGCAACAGGTGATGGCGCACGTCGGCAAGTCTTTGTCGCCGGCACCCGTACTGCGCGAGATGCTGCATTTGATGTCCGAACTGCTCGGGCTAAACCGCGGACGCGTCGTGCTCGCCGATCCCGATCGTCGCCACGGCCGCATTCGTTACGCGTATGGCCTCACGAAAGAGGAAGTAGCACGCGGCGTCTACGCGTTCGGCGAAGGCATCACGGGGCGCGTGCTGCGCGACGGGCAACTTACGATCGTGCAGGACATCGACAACGAGCCTGCCTTCCTCGGGCGTGCCGTAGAACGCGAAAAGCTGCCGCCGGGGCCGGTTGCGTATATCGCACTGCCTGTCGTCGTCGAGCGGATCACGGTCGGCGTGCTGGCGTGCCACCGTATCCGGCGCCGCTCGCGCGCACTCGCCGACGACGTCACGCTTTTGCGCATTCTCGCGACACTAACCGGGCAGTTGCTGCAGCTCGAAGCGAGCCTCGAACAGAAGACTCGCACGCTCGAAATGCAGAACGCGGCGCTCGCACGCGCACTGGAATCCGCGGCCGCGCGCTACGGAATCATCGGCACATCGCCACCGCTGTTGCGGGCCATATCCGAACTCGAGCGCGTGTCGGACTCGTCGGCGAGCGTGTTGCTGCTGGGCGAGTCAGGTACCGGCAAGGAATTGTTCGCACGCGCGCTGCATCTTGCGAGCCCGCGTTCGGACAAGGCGTTCATCAAGATCAACTGCGCCGCCATTCCCGACACGCTGTTCGAATCGGAGCTGTTTGGCTACGAACGCGGCGCGTTCACGGGTGCGGCAACCGCGCGCGCCGGCTGGTTCGAGCAGGCCAATGAAGGCACGATCTTCCTCGACGAGATCGGCGAATTGCCGCTCACGATGCAAACGAAGCTGCTGCGCACGCTGCAAGAGGGCACGATCACCCGGCTCGGCGGCAAGTCGGAGATTCGCGTCGACGTCAGGCTCGTTGCTGCGACCAACCGCGATCTGCAAGGCGAAGTCGCGCGCGGCACATTCCGCCAGGACCTCTTCTACCGGCTCAACGTGATACCGATTCGGCTGCCGACGCTTGCCGAGCGTCGCGACGACATCCGCGAGCTGGCGCTGCATTTCATCAACCACGCCAATCAGACGAACCAGCGCAACGTGAATCTGACTGCCGGTGCGCTCACGCGGCTCCAGGAATATCCGTGGCCCGGCAATATTCGCGAGCTGACGAACCTGATCGAACGCATCGTGCTGCTGGCGCAAAAGCCTTTGCTCGACGCGAGCGACATCGAGGCGTTTCTGCCGCCCGGCACGGACGAACCGGTGTCCGCCAGGGCAGAGACGCCGACGGTCGAAGCACCGGCGTACGCCGGTGCACCTGCTATCCGGCCGTATGGCCGCGTTGGTTCTCACCCGGCGCAGACGCTCATCGATGCCGTTGCGCAATGCGGCGGCAACAAGTCGCGCGCCGCGCAAATGCTCGGCATGACCGCGCGTCAGTTCAGCTATCGCTGGCGCAAGCTCGGCCTCGCCGACGAATAATCGGGCGCGATGACAATGGCGACATTGTCGACATTGTCAGTCATCGGTTGGGCCGGCGAGCGCCAGGAGAAATGACGGGGCAGCCCTTGTATCTCGCTCGAAGCCTTATGGTGCAAGACTCCACGGGGAGAAAGACCCGCCTGGCATACCTGTTGCTTTTAAGGCATCGCCCACAGCCGCACAGTCATGTGCGCACCGTGCGGATACCCGAATATCAGCGATCAGGAGTCTCACTTGAACACCGCAACCGATTTTCCGACCACCGTCTCCACCTACCTGCGTCCGATTGACCGCGACGGCCTGATGGCGTTTGCCGAGAAGGGCCGCAATAACCCGGGCGCGCGCGGCAAGAATAACGTTCACACGGTGATGCAGGGCATGTACCGCTCGCTCAGCTATGTCGGCAATCATCAGCCGGTCGTCGTCGATGAGCCGCTGCATCTGTTCGGTGAAGATACTGCGCCGGCGCCCGGCGAAATCGTCCTGTCCGGTCTGGGTGGCTGCCTTGCGGTCGGCATCACCGCCGTCGCGACCTGGAAGCAGGTCAAGCTGTCGAAGCTCGAAGTGTTTCTTGAAGCCGACATCGGCAATCCGGCCGCATGGGGCGCAGGCGGCGCGCAGATGGAACCCGCTCAGATGGGCTTCCAGAATATCCGCGTGAAGATCGCCATCGAAGGCAACGCGAGCCGCCAGCAACTCGAGGAGATCGTGCGTCACGCGAACTTCTATTCGCCCGTCGCGAATTCGATGCGCAACCCGATCCCGATGAGCGTTGAACTCGCGGACTGAGCGGCTGGTCATTCTTCCGCAGCCGCATTCAGGCTGCGGATCATCAGGGACATCTTCATGGAAAGCGCACTGTTAGCACGTGAATCGTGCGGGCTCGCCGTTCAAGGCGGCAATGCCGGCGACGGCTGGCGCGACGAAACCGTCATGAAGCGCGTGACCGACATCGCGCGCGGACCGCTCGCCGCAGCGGCGCAGCGCATCGACGAAGGGCATTACCCGCTCGATGTAATGGCGTCGCTCGGTGCGGCCGGCGCGCTCGGCGTGCATCTGGACCAGCATGGCGGGCGCTTCGGCCTGTCGCTCGCGGCGATGCAGGAGGCGAGCCGCGCGTGCGGCGCGACCGGCTTTCTAATGTGGGCGCACGACGTCTGCGGTCTCTACATCGAGCAGTCAGGCAATCCGCATCTGCGCGACGCGCTGCTCGACGACCACGCGCACGGGCGCACGTTCGGCGGCACGGCCTTGTCGAATCCGATGAAGGCATTCTCGGGTATCGAGCCGATGATGTTCCGCGCGACACCGGCGGCCGGCGGCTATCTGGTCAACGGCACGTTGCCTTGGGTCAGTCATATCAAACACGGGCAGTATTGCGGCGCGATTGCCACCGTGCAGCGCGACGACGGCTCGGTGTCGCACGAAGTGATGTTTCTCCTGAAGTGCGATGAGCGCGTCGAACTGCGTCATTGTCCGGTATTTTCGGGCATGGAAGGCACCAGCACCTGGGGCGTCCGGCTACGCGATTACTTCGTTGGCGAGGCGGATCTGATCGCCGATCCCGCGCGGCCCTTCATCGCGCGCATCAAGCCCGCGTTCATCCTGCTGCAGGTGGGCATGGCGCTTGGCGTTGCGCAGGGCAGCATCGATTCGAGCGTCGAAGTCGAACCGCTGCTCGGTCACGTCAACCGCTTTCTGCACGATCGGCCCGACGAGCTGTCAGCTGAACTTGCCGAAGCGTCGGCGCAGGCGCAACGGCTCGCGCAAAACGCGTACGACGGCAGTACCGACTATCTGCTCGACGTGCTCGACCTGCGCGCGCGCGGCGCCGAACTCGCACTGCGCGCTGCACAGGCGTCGCTGCTGCATCAGGGCGCGCGCGGCTATCTGATGAGCGCTGCGCCGCAACGCCGGATCCGCGAATCGCATTTCGTCGCGATCGTGACGCCCGCGCTCAAGCATCTGCGCTGGGAAATGGCGCGTCTTTCCGCAGAGGAACTGCCGGCATGAGCATGATCTCCGTCGACTGGAAACAGTTCGTCTGCCGCGCTTGCGGCGTCATATACGACGAAGCGCTCGGCGACCCCGACAGCGGGCTCGCGCCCGGCACGCGCTTCGACGATATTCCGGACGACTGGTCGTGCCCGCTATGCGGTGTGACCAAGGCCGACTTCGTTCCCTACGTGGCGGCCACGCTTGCCGCGCAAGACGCGGCAGGCAGCGCGTACGCCGACCGGCGCGAGGGCATCGTCGTGGTGGGCGGAGGCACGGCCGGATGGGCAGCGGTGGAAGCAATCCGTGCAGTCGATTCGGGGGTGCCTATCACGCTCGTCACGGCCTGCGACGGCGACCGCTATCGCAAGCCCGAACTGTCGATCGCATTGAGCGAGCAGCGCACGCCCGAGCGCCTCGTCAGCGAACGCGGCAAGGACGCAGCCGCGCGCTTGCGCGTCCGGCTCTTCGCCGGCACTTACGCAACGGGACTCTCGCCCGCGCTGCATCAGTTGCGCACCACGTCCGGCACGTTGCGCTACACGCATCTCGTGATCGCGCAGGGCGCCCGCGCAACGACTCCGCCGCAATTGCCGCGCCACCTGTGCTGGCGCATCAACGACCTGGCGATGTGGCAGGGCGTGCGGCGCGTGCTGATGAGCGGGCGCAAGCGCGTTGCGATCGTCGGCGCGGGGCTCGTCGGGTGCGAGCTGGCCGAAGATTTCACGCGCGCCGGGCACAGGGTGACGGTGCTCGATGTACATGACCGGCCGCTCGCGATGCTGTTGCCGCCCGCCGCATCCGAGCGTCTTCTCGGATGCTGGCACCAGCAAGGGATCGGCTTTCTGCCGTCGCGTCAGATCACCGGCGTGACGCTTGAGGGCGCGTTGCCGCACGGCGCGCGCGTCGTGCATACCGGCCACGGCGAGGCGATCGAAGCCGATCTCGTGCTGTGTGCGACCGGACTCGGCACGCAAGCGCGGCTCGCGCGTTCGGCGGGGCTCGCGTTCGAACGCGGCATCGTGGTCGATCCGCGTACGCTCGCAACTAGCGCAGCCGATGTGTATGCGCTCGGCGACTGCATCAGCATGGCAGGTGAGCCGTGCCGCTATATCGAGCCGATTGCGGCGCAGGCCGATGCGATCGCTCATCAGGTGCTCGGCATCGAGCACGCGGGTTACCGGCATCAGCCCCCTGTGATCCGCGTGAAGACGCGCTCGCTGCCGATCGTCGTGCGTGGTTTGCCGTCGCGCGAGCTGGCGTGGCAAACGGTCGTCGACGAGCCGACAGTTCTGTCGATGGCGCAGTGCCGCGATGGTCACATCGTCGCGTCGCTCGACGTTGGGCGGCCGCATTCACAGATGGCGACTTGACGACGCTGTTCGGCTTCAACCGGTTTTTCCACATACGGGATTCGCGATGGATAGCGTAAATCGTTACCGGCCGTTCGACGCCGATGCCACGCTCGGCGGCTGCGCCTGCGGGCGTCATGCAGATTCTTTCGAGCACGAAGAGGCGATGCGCGCTCCGCAAACCGACGATGCCGATACCGTGATGCGCGACTTCGTCGAAGCCGCCGGCGTGCGTGCACTGTTTCCGCACGACGCGACCCGTCGCCGGTTCATACGCGCTGTCGGCAGGAGCGCAGCATGTGCGGCCGTCAGCAGCGTGCTGCCGATTGCGTTGCTGCAGGAGGCGTTCGCGCAGGAGCGGCGCGGCAATCTCGAGAAGCGCGATCTCACAGTCGGTTTTCTGCCGATCACCTGCGCGACGCCGCTGATCGCCGGTGAACCGCTCGGGCTCTATCGCGAGCAGGGGCTCAACGTGACGCTGCGCAAGGTCGGCGGCTGGGCGCTCGTGCGCGACCAGATGCTCAATCACGAACTCGACGCATCGCACATGCTCGCGCCGATGCCGCTCGCCATTTCGATGGGCATCGGTTCGCAACCTGCGCCCACGCGTGTCGCGACGATCCAGAACGTCAATGGCCAAGCCATCGTTCTTTCGCTGCGTCATAAAGAGAATCGCGATCCGCGCAAATGGAAGGGCATGCGTTTCGCGATTCCGTTCGACTACTCGATGCACAACTTCCTGTTGCGTTATTACCTCGCCGATCACGGCATCGATCCCGATCGCGACGTGCAGTTGCGCGTCACCCCGCCCGCCGAGATGATCGCGAACCTGCGCGCGGGCAACATCGATGGCTTTCTTGGCCCCGATCCGTTCAACCAGCGCGCGGTGTTCGACGAGGTCGGCTTCATCCACGTGCTGTCGAAGGACATCTGGGCCGGGCATCCGTGCTGTTCGTTCAGCGTCTCCGAAGCGTTCGTACAGCAGAACCCGAACACGTTCGCCGCGCTGCTGCGCGCGAACCTCAAGGCGTCCGCTTTCGCCCGCGCGCCAGCCAACCGGCTTGCGCTGGCGAAGATGGTGTCGGCGCCGGCGTTTCTGAACCAGCCCGAACTCGTCGTGCGCCAGGTGCTGACGGGCACCTTCGCCGACGGTCTCGGCCATGTGCAGCGCGTTGCTGACCGCATCGATTTCGAGCCGCTGCCTTGGTATTCGATGGCCACATGGATGATGACGCAGATGAAGCGCTGGGGTTACGTGAAGGGCAGTGTCGACTATCAGGCGCTCGCATCGCAGGTGTTTCTGCTGACCGATGCGCGCGCGGCGATGAAGCAGGTGGGCGACGTGCAGGACGCCTCGGCCGTCTCGTCCGGTCAGGGTTACCGGCCGGTCACGGTGATGGGCCGCGCGTTCGATCCCAGCCGCCCGAATGAGTACGTCAACGGCTTTGCCATCAGACGCGTCTAGGCGCACTTCGCACGAAGGAGAACCCGTATGACCCAACCGATGTCTTTATCGTTGCGTGCCAGAGCGGCGTTGTGCTCGGTCGCGCTGCTCCTGTTGCTGCTGGCGATCTGGCAGGCGGCAACGTACACGCCCACTGGCGGCACCGCCAACGGTCCCGCACAGCGTGCCCGAAGCGCGGAAGAGACCGAATACCTGATGCTGATGGGCAAGATTCCTGAGACGGCCGCGGGCGGCGTACAGGCCACGAAGGTGACCGGCTTTCCGACGCCCGCACAGTTCGCGCACGAAGCTGGGCGTCAGCTCGCCCATCCGTTTCGCGACGACGGACCTAACGATAAGGGCTTCGGCATTCAGCTCGGCTATTCGCTTGCCCGTGTGGCGGGCGGCTATGCGCTCGCGCTTGTCGTTGCGGTGCCGCTCGGCTTTCTGATCGGCATGTCGCGGCTCGCGTTCATGACGTTCAATCCGTTTATCCAGGTACTCAAACCGATCTCGCCGCTCGCGTGGATGCCGATCGCGCTCTACACGATCAGAAGCTCTTCGACGTCCGCGATCTTCGTGATCTTCATCTGTTCGGTGTGGCCGATGCTGATCAACACGGTGTTCGGTGTCGCGGCCGTGCGGCGCGACTGGCTGAACGTCGCCCTCACGCTGGAAGTGCCGCCGCTGCGCCGCGCGCTGACGGTGATTCTGCCCGCCGCGGCGCCGACCATCGTGACCGGCATGCGCATTTCGATGGGCATTGCGTGGCTTGTGATCGTTGCAGCGGAGATGCTTGTCGGCGGTACGGGGATCGGCTATTTCCTGTGGAACGAATGGAACAACCTGTCCCTGTCGAACGTACTGTTTTCCGTGCTGCTGATAGGACTGACGGGCATGGTGCTCGATCTGTTATTCGCCCAATTACAGCGCAAGGTGACCTATGTCGACTGACCCCGCTCGAACGCAACCTGCCAGCGCCACCAGCTTTCTGAGCGTCGAAGCGCTGACCAAGCGCTATCGTGACGATGCGCCGCCCGTCTTCGAAGACGTCAGCTTCACGATCGACAAGGGCGAATTCGTCTGCGTGATCGGACATTCGGGCTGCGGCAAAAGCACGATTCTCAACGTGCTGGCCGGGCTCGAAGCGCCTTCGAGCGGGCACGTCATCATGGACAATCGAGAAGTGTCGGGACCCGGTCTCGATCGCGGTGTCGTGTTCCAGAATCATGCGTTGCTGCCATGGCTCACCGTCGATGCGAACATCGCGTTCGCGATCCGCTCGCGCCACCCTGACTGGAGCCGCGAACAGATCGCCGTGCACGGCGCGCGCTTCATCGACATGGTCGGGCTGAAGGGCGCGGGCCACAAAAAGCCGTCAGAGCTGTCGGGCGGGATGAAGCAGCGCGTGGGCATCGCGCGCGCATTCGCGATCGAGCCGCGCATGTTACTGCTCGACGAACCGTTCGGCGCACTGGATGCGCTCACGCGCGGCGTGATTCAGGACGAACTTCTGAAGATCTGCAAAGCGACGCACCAGACCGTGTTCATGATCACCCACGATGTCGACGAGGCCATTCTGCTGTCGAACAAGATCATGCTGATGAGCAACGGCCCGCGCGCGCAGATTGCGGAGATCGTCATCAATACCTTGCCTGCCGACCGTCGTCGCGAAACGATCCATCACGATCCGCAGTTCCACCGGATCCGCAATCACCTCGTCGATTTTCTGGTGCGTCGCTCGCGCGAACTGCACGACCCGCGTGCGGCTAAGCCCGGCAGGAGCACGCAACCGCGCCTCGTGCGCCCTGGCCTCGACGACGTCAACGAAATGATCGGCACGACCGTGCCGGCAATGAAGGCAATCGCCTGACATTTTCAACAGGAGCACACAATGATTTCCAGCCGCAGTGAAGTGACGCAGATGATCGTTTCGGCGAAAGTCGCGAACGGTCTCAAATGGAGCGAGATCGCAGAGCGCATTGGCGCGAGCAAGGAATGGACGACGGCCGCGTGCCTCGGGCAGATGACGTTCACGAAGCATCAGGCGGAAATCGCTGGCGAGATCTTCGGTTTGTCCGAGGAGGCGGTGGCGTGGCTGCAGATCGTGCCGTATAAGGGTTCGCTGGCCACGTCCGTGCCGACCGATCCGCTCATCTACCGGTGGTATGAAATCGTCAACGTCTATGGCTCGACGATCAAGGAATTGATCCACGAAGAATTCGGCGACGGCATCATGAGCGCCATCGACTTTTCAATGGACATCCAGCGTGAAGCAGATCCTAAGGGAGACCGCGTGAAGGTCCTGCTGTCGGGCAAATTCCTGCCTTACAAGACGTATTGACAGCGAGGTTACGGGGCAAGCCCTCCTGGCAAATGACAAATCGGTAATCGAGGTGACACTGTTCGGCAAGCAACGCCACGGGAGAATAGAAGTAATGTTCAATCTACAGGCGGCACGACATCATGTTGACCCATCGTTCCGGAATTGCGACAGTTATCGCCACCGCCGTAGCATTGTTCGTTTTGCTTGCCGGTGCCGGTTTTGCTTTCATGTATTCCGGGGTGTACGACGTCTCAGCAAGTTCCAAAGACAACCCGATCGTAGCGAAGATGCTGCACGGGACGTACGAAGCCTCCTTACACCGGCGCGCTGGATCTGACGTTGCGCCTGGCGACCTGCTGTCGCTTGAAAACATTCGTGCGGGTGCGCGCATGTACGACGTCAGCTGTGCCCTCTGTCACGGTGCGCCCGACCGGCCGCTAAGTGCCATTGGACATGGCATTCAGCCAGCCGCGCCCTCGCTGCTGTCTGCAGACCGTCGTAATAAGCCAGTGCTGATGTTCTGGACGATCAAGCATGGCGTGAACATGACGGCCATGCCGTCGTTCGGGACGACGCAGTCGGACCAGGCGATTTGGCAAGCGGCTGCGTTTATCTACGCCGAGCGCGGGATATCGAAGGAAAAATACGGCCAACTGGTACACGGTAACGTCCAGGTTGCCAACACGGCCGTATCGAAGAGCAGCGTTACACCGAACTCCCGATAAAGCGCTGTTTGCGATCTAACGCTAACGTCGGCAGCGGCCGCTCACCCGCCGACCGCAGCGTGGACACAGCGGCCATGCTGGCGCCGTGCTACAAGGCCGAAGGCAACGGCGCGGTGACGCTGATCACCGACGGTTGCCTCGAATGCGGCAGTCGCCGCATTCTCTGCACCGACCACCAGAACATCGAGTGGGACTACCCGCGCGGTGGTCACGGCATCCTGTTCAAGTTCGGTTGACGGACATCGATTTCAGCGATCCATTTGTGAACCGTTTTCCTCGTGAATCGTGTCGAGTGCCGGTGTCCAACTGCTGCGGGCGAGGTGCGGCCCAAGCGATTCATAGCCTGGCTGACGGGTCGGAGCGGTTGGAGCGCTGCCCGACGTTTGTATCGCGGCGGACGGCGGCGCCGGAACCACACACTGACCGGCCCTGAAATCAATGCATTTGCGTATGAACCGGGCCGTTTCTCAAGGACGAGGTCGACTGCCTTGCCAAGCCCGCTGGAGCAACTCCCGAAGGGGAGCAAGCTCCACTGGACGTGGGTTCCAGTATGGATTCGACATTGCCACTTCGCACGCGTGATCGAGGTCGGCCTCGCTCAGTCCAATCTCACGCAACCCTCGTGGCACACCGAGCTCATGGCTCAGTTCATATAAACCATCTGCGGCGGAGTCGGCATTGAGTGCCCGCGCAATTCGTGTCATTGCATCCGCTGCCGCGATACTGTTGTAGGCGAGCGCATGTGGAAGAACAATTGCGTGCGTCTCCGCGTGCGGAAGGTTGAATGTCCCGCCAAGTGTGTGGCAGAGCTTGTGATGGAGCGCCATACCGACATTGCCGAGAACCGTTCCACAAAGCCACGCGCCATACAGGCACTCACTGCGCGCCGTCTTGTCCCTGCTGCTCTTCTTCACGCCACGCAGACCATTGGCGAGTGCCCGGATTCCCTCTTCAGCCATCAGCGACATGACCGGGTTTCCGTCCTTTGCATACAACCCCTCGGCCGCATGTGCGATTGCATTCAGGCCGCTCACGAACGAGAGGTGATCCGGCAAACCGACTGACAACTCCGGATCGTAGAGAACCGTTTTTGGAAGAACCTTTGCGTCGCGCCCGGTTCGCTTGAGCCCATCCTCGGTTATGCCGTAGATCGGGGTCATTTCCGAACCCGCATAGGTCGTCGGGATGGCGATAATCGGCAGGGATGATTCGAGCGCGACGGCCTTGCCGAGACCAATCGTCGAGCCTCCGCCAATGGCCACCGCACAATCCGCGTTAACCGCTTTCGCGTACTCGCGTGCACGGCGAGCGTTTTCAATGGGTACATGCATCTGCGCCCCGTCAAAGACTCCGGCACTCGACGGACCGAGCAGAGATGAAACGATCTCGGCCTGCGCTCTCTGCTCCGGGGTGCACAGAACCAGCGCCCTGCGAGCTCCCAGCGTCTCGACTTCCTGCTGGATGAGCTTCATGCTGCCGGCGCCGAATACCACCCGCGAAGCGAGCGTCGTGTAGGTAAATTCGTACATAAGACTCCCTATCGTTCACCGACTCGAACGTAATCGACCTGGTGCCGGGCAATACGGCTGTCCCCGATGACCTGCTTGACGCGCAGATGCTCGGGATGGGATGCGTATGCCTCCAGCGATTCCGGATCCATAAACTCGGTGTAGAGCACGATGTCACAGGCGTAATCGACACCGCTCACGTCCATGCCGACCTCGAGCTTCGTTAGTCCCGGGATTTTTCCGATCAGACTTTCGAAGGCGCTCTTCACCAGTTGAGCCGCTTTTTTCTTTTGCTCGGGCGTTTCACCGCGAACATCCCACATAACGATGTGCTTGATCATGTCGATTCCGTATTTGCTACTGATACGCGTGAGATTCATCCGTTTAGATATCCTCACCGGTCGCCGTTTTGCCTCGGTCTGCCTGGCACTCCGCCGTTGAAATTGACCGCTTTTCGTCCGCACGGTCTGGCTGCACGTCGGGAATCCGAAGCTCAGGCCTTGTTTTTGTTGTACACGTCAACAAAGACGGCCGCGAGCAACACTACGCCCTTGATCACCTGCTGGTAGTCAACGCCGATGCCCATGATGGACATTCCGTTGTTCATCACGCCCATGATGAAGGCACCTACTACCGCGCCGACCACCCTCCCCACACCCCCAGAAGCAGACGCACCGCCAATGAAGCATGCAGCGATCACATCCAGCTCAAAGCCCGTTCCGGCTTTCGGCGTGCCGCTGTTCAATCGGGCTGCGAAGATGAGGCCGGCCAATGCGGCTAGAACGCCCATATTCACGAACGTGAAAAAACTGATCGTCGGAACACTGACACCTGACAGCCTGGCCGCCTTCGCGTTGCCACCCACTGCGTAGATACGACGGCCAACGGTCGTGCGATTCATGACGAACGTGTACACCCCAATCAGCACTCCCATGATGACGAGCACCGTCGGCAGGCCGCGATACGAAGCAAGGAGGTAGCAGAAGAACACAATCAGGCCGGTGAGGAGAACGTTCTTCGCGACGAACATCGAGAACGAGCCACTACCCATACCGTATTTCGTCGCACTCGCGCGGTGTCGAAATTCAATGACGAAGAAGAGCACGCCCACCAGAACGCCGAGCAGAATGGACGTGACGTGCAGGCTTTCCCCGTGAAATACGTCGGGAATGAAGCCGGAACTGACCGTAGCGAAAGCGTCGGGGAACGGCCCAATGGACTGGCCCTGCAACACGAGATTTGTCAGCCCGCGAAACACCAGCATGCCGGCCAGTGTGACGATGAAGGACGGCATCCGCCAGAACGCAATCCAGTACCCCTGAATTGCACCGATCAGCGCGCCTGTCACGATACAGATAAAAGTGGCCAGCACATAGTTGACATTGAACTGCACCATCAGCACCGCTGCGAGTGCGCCCACCAGTCCGGCTGTCGAACCGACCGACAGATCGATATGGCCTGCAACGATCACCATCAGCATGCCGAGGGCCATGATGACGATGTAGCTGTTCTGAAGTACCAGATTCGTCAGATTAAGCGGTTGCATCAACACGCCGCTTGTCGACACCTGGAAGAATGCCATGATGACGATGAGTGAAATCAGCAGCCCGTATTCACTGGCTCCGCGCTTGAGCGCCCGGCCGATTTCGCTATTTTTCACTTCGGCGTCCTGCGGCGTCGCCGATAAGAGTGCCTTACGCATTTCAGATGCCTCCATTTCGCATAATTGCCCGCATGATCTTTTCCTGCGAGACGTCTTCCGCGGTGAACTCGCCGACGAACCGGCCTTCGTTCATGACATAGATGCGGTCGCACATGCCAAGAAGTTCCGGCATTTCCGAAGAGATCATCACGACGCACTTACCCGCCGCAACCGCTTGATTGACGATGCTATAAATCTCGTACTTCGCTCCCACGTCAATGCCGCGCGTTGGCTCGTCGAGAATGAGCACCTCGGGTCCGGAAAACAGCCACTTGCTCAGCACGACCTTCTGCTGGTTTCCGCCAGACAGATTGCCAACGATGTGCGTTACGCCTTGGGCACGGATCCGGAGCATTTTCAGGAAATCCGCCGCAACCGTTCTTTCCTGGTGCTCGTTGACAACCCCGAGCTTCGATACACCAGCGAGGTTTGCCAGTGTGATGTTTCGCTGGATGTTGTCGTCGAGCAGCAGGCCGTTTCCCTTCCGGTCTTCGGTCACGTACGCGAGGCCTGCTTTGATGGCCTTTTGCACCGACGAAACGTCAACCGGCTTGCCGCGCATCAGCACGGTCCCGCTAATGTCCTGTCCGTAAGTCCCACCAAAGACGCTCATCGCAAGCTCCGTCCGGCCGGAACCCATCAGGCCTGCGATGCCGACGATTTCGCCTTTTCGCGCCTTGAAGTTGACACCTTTGATGACGGCGCGGTCCCGCTGGGTCGGGTGCTGCACATGCCAGTCCCTGACCTCTAAAATCACATCGCCGATATCCGGCGTCCGCTTCGGATACCGGTCCGACATCTCGCGGCCGACCATCGCCTTGATGATGCGGTCTTCGCTCACGCTCTCTGCCTTGCAGTCAAGTGCATCGACCGTCGAGCCATCGCGGATGACTGTGATTCCATCGGCCACACGTGAGATCTCGTTGAGCTTGTGCGAAATGATGATGGACGTCACGCCGCGCTCCTTCAGCTCAAGCAGCAGATTGAGCAATGTGTCGCTGTCCTTTTCGTTCAGGCTCGCGGTAGGCTCGTCCAGGATCAGCAGACGAACCTCTTTCGACAGCGCCTTGGCAATTTCGACAAGTTGCTGCTTGCCGATACCAAGCGTAGCGACGGGGGTATCGGGCGAGTCGGCCAGGCCGACCTTTTCCAGCAGTTCCCTCGCCTTCGAGCGGGAGCCCTGCCAGTCGATAACGCCTCGCTTCGACTGCTCGTTACCGAGAAAGATGTTTTCGGTAATCGAAAGCATGGGCACCAGTGCGAGTTCCTGGTGGATGATGATGATGCCCACTTGCTCGCTGTCGGAAATATCCGAGAACGCACGCTCTTCACCGTCATAGACCACATGGCCCGCGTACGTGCCGTGTGGATAGACGCCGCTCAGGATTTTCATCAGCGTCGACTTACCCGCGCCGTTCTCGCCGCATATGGCGTGAATCTCGCCTTTGCGGACTTTAAGATTGACGTTATTCAGGGCTTTGACCGCGCCAAAGCTCTTCTGAATTTCGTTCATCTCCAGGATGGTGTCCATCGTCATATTCCTCGGATTGGCCACGTTTGACACATGCCTGTGTGGTGCCGGACCTCCGCCGGATGCCCGGCACCCACGAATGCCACGACTGTGTTACTTCAATTGCGCCTGCGTGTAGTAACCGCTGTTGATTAGCGTCGACTGGTAGTTATCCTTGTCGACGATGACAGGCTTCACGAGATAGGTCGGAACGATCCTGGCGCCGTTGCTGTAGCTTTTCGTGTCGTTCACAGGCACAGACTTGCCCGTCAGCGCGTCATCCACGATGTCGGCCGTGATGCTCGCCAGCTTGCGCGTATCCTTGAACACGGTCGTGGTCTGGTCGCCGCGGATGATGGCCTTGACGTTCTGAATGTCGGCATCCTGGCCCGTGACCACCGGCATCGGTTGCTGCGCCGAACCATAGCCGACGCCCCTGAGCGACGAGATCACGCCGATCGCGATCGCGTCGTTCGGCGTCCACACGGCATCGAGACGGTCCTTGCCGTAGAAGGCGCTCAGCAGGTTGTCCATGCGGGACTGGGCGGTGGCGCCATCCCGGTTGCGGGTGGCGACTTTCTCGAACGCGACCTGTTTGCTGCGAACGATGAACTTCCCGCTGTCGATATACGGCTTGAGCACCGACATGCCGCCTGCGTAGACCATGTGCGCGTTGTTATCGTCCGACGAGCCGCCAAAGACTTCAATGTTGTACGGGGTCTTGCTGCCCTTCTTCTGCCAGGCGGCGACGATGCTCTGCCCCTGCAGGACACCCACGCCGTAGTTGTCAAACGTCGCGTAGTAGTCGACGTCCCTGGTCTGGCTGATCAGGCGGTCGTACGAGATGACCTTGATATGATTCTTTTGTGCAAGCGCCAGCGCGTCAGAAAAAGTCTTGCCGTCGATCGGGGCGATCACGAGTGCCTTGACGCCCTTCGCCAGCATGTTTTCGACCTGGTTGACCTGCGTCGGGACGTCATAGTTGGCGTACTGCAGATCGGCGGAATAGCCCTTCGCCTTCAGCGCGTCGACCATGCTCTTGCCATCGGTGATCCATCGCGACTCCGTCTTGTCTGGCAGAGAAATCCCAATGACACCCTTTTCCTGCGCGTAGGCGGGTACGGATGCCGCAGACAATGCAATCGAGGCGGCCATAGCTACCGCTACGTTCTTGACGATGCTCATCGTTTTGTCTCCTGATAAGGACTGCATAATTAGAGTCTGGCTCTCGTTAGCCAGTTTTTGATGGCCGGCCCCGAACGGAGGCCGGCCGTTCACCTTCCTACTCGATAAAAACCTCTGCACCGGCCTGCTTCGACGAAGCAAACATCGCTTCGATGACGCGGCTGATGTTGTACGCCTGCGTGGCCGGAACAACCGACGGCGTGCCGTTGCGAAATGCCCCGAAGAAGGCATTCGATTCGCGGTCGAAGTAAACCGGGTTGCCGATTTCAGCAATATCGGGCGAATATTCGGTCTTCTTCGTGGCCCAGATTTCGGGGAAACTCGTTTCCTGCCATTCGGTCCATCCTTCCGGATAGGCGCCCTTGCCCGCGTCGTAGATCTTGTAGCTCGACGGCAGCGAACGGGACGACATGATGCCTTCGGTGCCGTACGCCGTGATGTCCCAGCTTTCGGTCCAGGGCAGCACGTCCCACGACATGAAGTCGATGACCACGATCTTGTCTTCGTAGTTCAGCACCGCGCCAGCCGCATCCTCGCGAGACTCGTCGCCGTGGAAGTTCGGGAACTTCGTGATACGGGCATTGACGGATCGCGGCATGCCAAAATGCAGCAGAATGCGGTCGACGAGGTGGCAGCCGATGACAAAGACGGCGCCCCCGATGTCGCCGGGCTGGGTCATGTGAGCGGTCCCGGCCTCGTCGTGCGAGCAGCCACCGTGAGCGCGCACCTGGACGACTTTCCCGAGGCGGCCGCTTGTGAGTGCTGCCTGCATCGCGTCAACGGACGGAGCAAAACGCCAGCAGTAGCCGACCTGCACGATCCCACCCGTGCGCTCCACCGCCTCGACGATGCGTTTGGCATCCGCAGAACTGCGTCCCGCGGGTTTCTCGCACAGCACGGCCTTGCCGGCCTCAAGCGCCTCGATGGTCAGCTCAGCCATCTTCTCGCTTTTCGAATGCACGAGTACGACGTGCACGTTCGGGTCGCCGAGAATGTCCTCTTTCGTACGAGCCTCGAGGCCGAGGGCATTCACAAAGGGATCAAGCAGAGGGCTCGTGTCCCACGCGCCGAGCATCCTGGCGTCGGTTCGACGTTGAATCGCCTTGACCCGCCCCGACGTGTGGGGGTGTGTGATACCGAGGCATGCGACGCCTGTCGTTTCTCCAGCACCAATCTTTTGCGCCATGACGAATCTCCTTCAGCTGAATGGTTAGACCTGGACGGCTTTACCGGACGTCGCGGATTCGAGTGCGCAGTCGGCAAGACGCAACGCCTTGAGGCCGTCTTCGACCGACGTCGGCAGCGGCGCATGGTTGTTCAATGCGTCCACAAACGCTTGCAGCTCTGCCTTGTACGCCTCGACGTAGCGCTCAAGGAAGAAGTTCAGCAGCGGTTCGCGTGCGTCCGTCGTCTCTTTCGTCCAGCGGCGGATGGTCGAAGGGCGCAGGTTCTCCTGCAGGAGCATTCCTCTGGAGCCGGACACCTCCATGCGCTGGTCGTATCCATATACAGCCTCGCGGCAGCAGTTGATGTGACATTGCCTGCCGGAAGCCGTACGCAGCTGGACCATGACGGTGTCGAAGTCGCCAAGCTCCGACAACGACGTATCCACGAGGCGGCTCGCCATCGCCATCACTTCAACCGGCTCCTCGCCGAGCAACCAGCGAGCCATGTCGAGGTCGTGAATCACCATGTCGCGGAAGATGCCGCCCGAATGCTCGACGTAGTCGCGCGGGGGCATACCCGGGTCCCGGCTCGATATGATGACCTGGCGGACTTCGCCCACGTCACCTGCATCGATTGCCTTGCGGAAGGCCTGCGACGTCGGGTCGAAACGACGGTTGAAGGCGAGCATCACGCGGCCGCCCTGTCGCTCGACCTCACGTGCAGCCGCCAGCGACTTCTCCATGTCGAGGTCGATGGGCTTCTCACAAAGAACGGCCTTGCCGCGCGTCACCGCTTCCAGCATGAACGTTATATGGGTGTCGGTCGGCGTGCCAATCACCACCGCATCGATATCGTTGCGTTGCAGAACGGCCATGCAGTCGGTCGATGCTTCGCAACCGAGGCGTTCGGCGAGCGAGTTGGCCGCGGCGGCAACCGGGTCCGCGACGACGACGAGCTTCGCGTTCGGAATAGCTGCTGCGTTACCGGCATGGATGCGACCAATTCGGCCGGCACCGAGTACGGCGATTCGAATCATTTTTTGTCTCCAGAGATGATTGGTTTGCCAGATGAGTGCCTTAGGCTGCGGCACCGGCTCTGGTCGAGAATTGCGCCATGGTGGTGTCGTATGCCCGCTTCGCCATCACATCCAGAGGCAGTTTGCGATACGGTTCCGAAATCAGCTCGACGCCGTAATACGGCAGGGTGCAGCCAGCCTGTTCAAGCGCGTCGACGAACGCGCGGCAGTCGGCCGCCCCTTCGCCACAAAGCTTGCGGCTAAAGGTCGAGTCCTCGAAAAGCGATCCCTTAACCTGCGCGCCTACGTCATCCAGCTCTACTCCCTTGATGAAGCGCGCCGGGATGCGGGCGACCTCGCTATAGGGACTGCCACCGCGTGCTACGTGCCAGTGGTCAACCATCAGGCCGCCATTGGGCTGGTTGGCACCTTCAGCAATCTTCAGTGCATCCCCGATGTTTCGGATGGGGGAAAAGGGCATAAACTCGATTGCGACCGTCGCGCCGACCGTCGCCACGTCTTCGCAAAGTTTCGCGAATTCGTCGGTCATGCGCGCAAAATCTGCCGTGCTTTCGTCGAAGGGGTTCGCGCCGATCTTCAGGTTGCGCATGCCAAGTTCGCCGCCCAGTTCGATGACACGGCGACGGAAACTGTCCGATTTGGCACGCGGCTCGCCATCGAGGTACCAGTCCATGAGAATTTCGAGTTCGAAGTATTTCATCCCTGTATCCTCGAGAATCTTCTTCACACCGGACAGTCCGTACTTTTCGACGCTGTGTTCCGCGTCGTCAAGGATTAGCCCCAAGCCACGCCAGCCGGCTTGCGAGGCCGCCTCCGCACGGTCACGCAGTGGAAACGGGCTGATTTCCGTGGATGCACACGGATACACGTCGCCGGCGAGGGTCCAGTACGCAGCCAGCAGTTCGATCTCTTTCGTGCTCATTTCAGATGATTCCTGTAGTTCAGGTTGATTCAGAATGCTCGACGGCACGCCTACCTGCGTGACCTGCGATCACGGGATGTCCCGCGCCGCATTCGTGGAAGGTGCCAGCGTGAAGTCCCACGACACCGACCAGAAGGGAGCCGAAAAACCGACCTTCCGCGCTGCCTCGGGATCGCCGATCTTTTTGAAGTCGGCAATCAGTTCACGCTTGACGCCGAACACCGCGTCCTCGGAGAGATACGGGCAATCGGGCGTGAAGATGTGGGTAATGACAGGGTCGTAGCCTGGCGCAGTCACGATGAAGTGCAGGTGCGCCGCCCGGTTGGGATGGCGGCCCATTGCACCGAGGAGTTTTCCGACCGGCCCATCCGACGGAATCGGATAGTGGCGCGGCTTGACTGACTTGAACCAGTAACGGCCCTCGGCATCCGAGATGAATACGCCACGCAGATTCGAGTCCGGCTGAATTCCTTTTTGCTGGACGTCGTAGAAGCCATCGTCGTTGGTCTGCCACACCTCGAGTTTCGCGTTCGGAACAGGCGTGCCCTCGATGTCCGTCACGCGTCCTGCAACAACCAGAGGTTCGCCCTTTCCATCCAGGCAGATATTCGCGCCATTCTCATACTCGGGTGCATTCGCAACATAAAAAGGCCCGAGAATCGTGTTGGGTGTCGCCCCGCTCGGCCGGCGATGGTTGATGGCGTCAACGAGCATCGAAACGCCAAGGATGTCCGACAGCAGGATGTACTCCTGTCGCCAGTCGGTACACATCTGGCCGGTTTCAGTCAGAAACCGGATGGCGGCAAACCACTCTTCGTGCGTCGGCTCGATTTCCTTCACCGCTGCATGCAGATGCTTGACCAGAGTCGTCATCACCTGCCGAAGTCGTGCGTCGGCATTCTGCCCCATGCGGGCGTTGACGACGTCCGCCGAGCTAGCTTCATCGAAATACCGTGAGGAGGATTGGAAAACAGGAGGTGTTGCTTGCTGCATAATGCGTCTCCTTAAATATTCTCGTACAGCTTTGAAGCGAGTCTATATTCGTAAAAGTCGGCAAAACAGAGCTGGAAAGGGAATCTCTTTCGCGCAAAACGGGAAAGTGGGGGGAAGGCATGCACGATTGCCCCGCCCGCACCGGCGTCACGCGGTCCAGTGCCGCTCGTACTCGTTCTGCTGAAACCGCTCGACGAGTGCATCGATGAACAGGCGAACCTTTACCGGCATATGGGCCCGGGTCTGGAATGCAATGTTCATCGTGAGCCGGGGCAGATCCCAGTCATCCAGCACCGGAACAAGGCGGCCGGCCTTGAGGTCGTCGTACACGATGTACTTGGGCTGCACGAGAATGCCCATGCCTTCGAGCGCGGCGACCCTGAGTATCTGACCGTCGTTCGATTCAAGAAGGGGCTTGACCTTGACGAGAACCGACTCACCTGTGCGATGAAAGGCAAGCTCGCGCGGATTGTCCGCGAGCGCGTAGTTCAACACCTTATGCTTGACCAGTTCTGCCGGGAAGCGTGGCAAACCGTTTGCTTCGATGTACGAATGAGCTGCGGACAGTATTCGCCGGGTCGCAGCCAGTCGCCTTACCGTTATGTTGCTGTCGGCCTCAAGCACCTTGGTACGGATTGCGACGTCGATGCCATTTTCGATGATGTCGTGGTAACGATTGGCCGCCACGACATCCACCGTGATGTCCGGATAACGCGCCGTAAACTCCGGAAGCATAGGTGTGATGTGCAGCATGCAAAACGAGAGCGATGCAGTGACGCGAAGTACACCACTCGGTCGCACCGTCGCATCCTTGATGACCGACTCAGCTTCGCTGAGGTCCGCCAGGATGGACTTGCATCGTCGATGGAACTCTGCCCCAGCCTGTGTGAGATAGAGATTGCGCGTCGTTCTGCGCACGAGCTGGACAGCAAGCCGGGTCTCCAGCGAGATCAGGTAGCGGCTTGCCGCGGATATGGAAAGGTCTACAGCCTCCGCAGCCCGGCTGATACTGCCCGTCTCGGCAACCTCAACGAATAACTGTAGTTCCTTGAACTGGTCCATCTTCCTGTACCACCCTACTTTTCCCCAGGTTCCGTCGCGCAGCAGATCGCACAGGTGCGCGATTTTCGGGAACTTCGCTCGGCCGCCTGTTTGCCGTGGGCTGGCAATAATACGGCACTCGGTCTATCGATGAAGGATAAAAACACCTCAAAAAACCATCAATTTTGAACGCTCGCCCGGATCCGGTGCGAATTTACGCCATGCAGCTTCGCGAGGCCTGATCGTTCAAGGCCCGGATGAATCTGGCGGGCTCCCAATCCTCGTCAAGTGCGCGTTGCATGAGTTCCTGCTGGCTTTCCGGCGCCAATCCGCCGACCGGCGGATTACGGTCGAGGTCGGTAGGGAACGGGTATCCCTCAGCACAGGATGCAATTGCCGCGGCGGCTTCGGCGTCACTTATCCGCCCCATTGCCCGGCGCTCGCGCAATACCGGATAAACCGCCTCGCACATCCTTCTACGGTCGAGCAGTTCCATCGTCCGGCCATATGCCGACGAGATCTGCAGGAGATTCGCCATGCGCTGAACGTCAGTGGTGCGATTGGCACCCGCCGCATGAAACAACGCGGGACTAAAGAACACGACATCGCCCTTTGAGAGCGGCAACTGGACGAAGTGCGCCTCGAAGTATTCCCGGAAATCTGCACGCCGCCATGCCACGTATCCCTCGGCATACCGCTGTGAATACGGCAGGAGTTTTGTTGGTCCGCTTTCGACCGGCATATCGGTGTGCGCCACCGCCCCTTGCAGGGTAAGAAAGGCGGACATCCTGTGCACGTGCGCCGGGTAGCGTTCAGCTTCGCCGACCGTCTGGAAACCAAGGTGGTAGTCGCGATGTACCTGTTGTGCGTCGCCGCCGGGGCGAACCACATTGACCTGCGATGTCATCTGGTAACACGGGCCGAGCCAGGCCTCCGACACTGCCCGAAGCATCAGATTCGAGAAATACTCCGCGAATACGGCCGGCGCTCGAAGGCAAAGCTTTTCCTGGGCGTTCCAGATGCGATCGTTTGCGTCCGCCGCTGCAAAATGGTCCGCTCCGCTCGAGCCTTGTTCCCGCTCGCTGCGAATGATGGCGGCGAAGACAGCTGTGGCGTCATCGATCAGTCGTGTATCAGCGAATGCCTGCTGGAGCAGCAGCACTCCGGCACCATCCCGAAGGACGTACGCCCATTCCGCCTGCAACTGGGCGCGACCGGATGCGTCGCGTGCGACGTCATCGAGCTGTTGACAGTCGTATACGGGAATTCCCTGCCTGATCTCCGCCGCATAACGCGTGGGACAGTCGTCGCCCGCGTTCAGCTGAGCCACGAATTCATTCAAGGAGCAATCATGTTCGCTATACCACTGCTGCCCCCATTTCGCGAGGCATCCTTGAGTCTGTTTCATAGGGCCCTCCGTCGTGAATCAAGCATAGGCGCCAGAACTGATATGTGGGTATCATAAAAACATCAAAAATACATCAAATAGGGAGATGCAGGCATGGCACACCGCTTTCTTATCAAGGAGATAGCGCTTCAGGCCGGGCTCGGAGTGGCAACGGTCGACCGTGTGCTCAACGAACGCGCCCACGTTCGTGAGCACACGCGCAAGCGCGTCGAGCAAGCCATCAAGGAACTCGAAAAGCAGGAACTGCAGTTGGCGACCATAGGGCGAAAGCTCATGGTCGACGTGGTCGTAGAAGCCCCCGCACGCTTTGCCGACGAGATCAAGGACGCGCTTGAAACAGAACTTCCGGGGATGCACCCGGTAGTCATTCGTCCGCGCTTCCTGATGCGGGAAACGATGACAACGGCCGAGGTAGTCGAGACGCTTCAGTCGATTGGACGTCGGGGAAGCCACGGGATTTTCCTGAAGGCGCGCGATGTTCCGGAGATTGCCGAAGCAATAGGCGACCTGCAGCGTCGCGGCATTCCGGTCATCACGATCTTCACCGATATCCCATTGTCCGGACGCGTCGCATACGCGGGGCTGGACAATCGGGTCGCCGGCGCCACCGCCGCCTATCTTGTTGCGCAGTGGCTAGGTCCAGCTCCTGGCAACATCCTGATAACGATGAGCGATGAACGGTTCAGGGGCGAGGAGGAACGCGAAATAAGCTTTCGACGCGCGTTGAGAACCCGCTATCCCCAGCTTACGTTGATTGATGCCAGTGGCGGCCACGGCCTTGACACGCCTACCGAAAAGCGAGTCCTCAATGTTCTCGCCACAGATACAAAAATCGCCGCGGTCTACTCGATGGGAGGCGGGAATATCGCCATTCTTCGAGCACTCGAAGCGCAACAACGGTCTCCGGTGTGCTTTATCGGACATGACCTGGACAGGGACAACGTGCGCCTACTGCGCGAGGGTAAGGTCCAAGCGATTCTGCATCACGAACTACGTCAGGACATGCGCTCAGCATGCCAACACGTCATGCACTTCCATAAGCTCCTGCCAGCGTCTGCCGTATCGCCGTCTTCATCGGTCGTAGTCGTGACACCCGAGAACATTCCGGAGCACATAGCGAGCCGGTTTCGTTGATAGCGATGTCGACGGATCCAGTGTCCGAAGCGAGCCGGGATCGGGTTGCGACTGGCCGCCACTTGTCGGCTCCACAGTCTCGCGGTCGAACCTCACTTGCAAATCGTCTGGCGCGAAGTCAGTTTTCGTCGGGCGGGCACGGTTAGAAGACCTGGGGAAAAGTGCGCCCGCACCAGACGAGGTTCGAGATATAAACCGTCCCGAACCCTTCGCTCCTCCTAGAACTGATGGGCGATACCCGCGATTACGCCAAACTGGCTCTTGCCGTAGTTCGGATTTGTGCTGGACGCGGCGCTGCTCACCGGGTCGCTATTAGTGTTTGCGCCATACAGCCCGCTGTCGAGCCCAAGATTGGATGTCGAACTATTCCGGACGTAACCGAGCTCGGTATACAGGAGCGTCCGCTTCGACAGTGAATAGTTCGTGCCCAGTGTGTATAGCGTCGCGTTGCCATTGCCGTGATTGGCGTTTGCGTGATACACCGCACCGGTGATCGAAAGCGCTGGCGTGGTCTGCCAGATGGCGCCAATCCATTCGTGATTTACTGCTGTCGGCAGCGATGTACCTGACGGCAACGTTGTCGGAGTGGCCGTACCAAAGTATCCTGCGTTGGAGGCGTTGGGTGCGCTGAGGTGCTGATAGCCAATATACGCAATCACGGGACCGAACGCGTAGGTCGCACCCGTGAGGATGGAGCGCGAAGCCAGGTACACGTTGCTGAACTGGCCGTTGGGATCGCGGACCTCATCATATGTCGCCTGCCAGTAAAGACCGCCGGTCTGATACGACAGCTTGATGCCGTCCGACCTCCCCTGCGCACTACCCAGACCGCTCGATGAGCCCAACTGGCCCGGCGCGCTTCCTGGATTTCCAGAGTTCCATTTCGTCGAGTTCGTCAGGTCGTATTGCCCCTGCAGCGTAAATCCGCCGATCGTCGGTGACAGATACTCTATTCCGTTGCCGGCCTGCGAGAAGATCCGGCCACGCACCAGCGTGCCAATCGCATACTTCTTCGTTTGCTGCGGGTCGACGTCGCCCGAATATTGGCTGATTTCGGCCGAGCCCATATTGCCAAACTTCAGTTGACCCCATGTGTCGTTGTGCAAGCCTACAGTCGCCTGCCCCTCGAAGAAGCTGCCGTTGGCCAGGCTGCCGTTTTGTGTGTTGAGTCGAGACTCAAGATGGAAAATAGCCTGTGTACCGCCGCCGATATCTTCGGCGCCTTTGAGACCGAATCGCGACTGGGCCCATCCTCCACTCTGTGCACCGAACACGTGCCCCTTCGGCATACCAGTCTCATATTGAAGCCCGTTGTCTACGATGCCATACAACGTGACGTTGCTTTGCGCACTTGCAGACGCCGTCGCCGTCATTGCGAACAGCCCAAACAGAACCTTCCTCATCACATCTCCTCTATTTATATAGTACTGCTATATTAATAACCTGCCTGGGTGAAAATCCGATCGTGGCGACTTGATATTGTCGGCAGCGCCTGATTATTCTGTAATGCAAAAAATTGGGGCTGCGCCCGTCATCAATCGCGCGGAAAACGCGTTTCCTACATCCGTTTAAGTGCCCGTATCGTTGCCGCGTTCATCGCATCCGGATTCCGGTTGGGAATGCGGAGCGCAAATCACTCACAGGGAGACACCGCGCTCTTTCGGACCGCGGTTGCCAACCGAGTCCGCTGAACACGCTTGATCGGAATACGAGGGATCTCGAAGCATAGGGCTGCTTGCGGCATGGCACGTCTCCGTCGTTGTACTCGTGTAACTTCGGCCCGAGTGTATATTCGTCAACGGTGGAGACACAGAGCCGAATGGGGAATCTCTTTCGCGGAAATCGGGAAAATCGAAGCTATCAGGCGCTATCGGCACCCAAAAATCTCATAACTTTAATTAGTTGAAGTCTGGCGTTGGCCGACTAAAGTTTCGGGATTTTTGGCCGATTCGATGGACTTTTTGACTATGCGCCCTATTCTTTATTGATGAAATGGAAACGCGGCCCGTCCCTTTACAGCGTCCCTGTCAGCAGCGGAAACCGGTCAACCGGCCGATGCAGCACTCTGCTGACTGGAAGTTCGTATGGAGACGCTACAGCGGCATCGGAAGCCGGGCGTTTCAGGCTGCGTTGCGGCGATAACGGGTGTTATCGCTGCTGGCACCGGACATTTGAATCTAGCCTGGACGTCCCGTGAGCGACAGCTTTAAACTGCGGTGCCCACTTTACCGCTTGCGTCCTGATAG
Source organism: Paraburkholderia sp. SIMBA_030 (assembly GCF_046535245.1). NCBI lineage: Bacteria > Pseudomonadati > Pseudomonadota > Betaproteobacteria > Burkholderiales > Burkholderiaceae > Paraburkholderia > Paraburkholderia sp. SIMBA_030. The sequence continues at coordinate 23,149 of NZ_JAWRXB010000026.1, read as the reverse complement.
ACCTGCGAGGCTCAGGCGTCTTGTACGGTACGGCTACCCGGATCAGAACCCGGCGGCCAGTCCGTCGCGCCGGGTGTCGCTCGCTGCAACATAACCGCGCTCGGGGTCGTTGCGGTCGAGCTTCCAGATGTACTGCCCTGAGCCGAAATCCATGTACGGATCCTCGACCGACTTGATCGTATGACCGAGACCCTCGAGCGCGCGCACCGTGTCCCCATTCAACGTCGCCTCGACGTCGACCGTGAAGTCGCGATTGACCTTCCAGCGCGGCGCGTCACACGCGGCCTGCGGCTGCTGGCCATAGTCGAGCATGCGCACGATCGATTGCAGATGCCCTTGCGGTTGCATATCGCCACCCATCACGCCGAAGCTCATCACCGCTTCCTGACGTCCGTCGACCTGCTGGGTCAGGAAGGCAGGGATGATCGTATGGAACGGCCGCATGCCGCCTTCGACGACGTTCGCCGACTTCGGATCCATCGAGAACCCGTAGCCGCGGTTCTGCAGCGAAATGCCGGCGTCCGGCACGACGATGCCCGAGCCGAAGCCCATGTAGTTCGACTGAATGAAGCTCACCATCATGCCGCGCTCGTCGGCCACCGACATGTAGATCGTGCCGCCCGCCTTCGGCATGCCGAAATCGAAATGCGTGGCGCGCTTCGGGTCGATCAGCTTCGCACGCGACTTCAGGTACGTGTCGTCGAGCATCTGCTCGGGCGTTACCTCCATCGAACGCGGGTCGGCGACGTACTGGTAGACGTCTGCGAACGCGAGCTTCATCGCTTCGATCTGCAGGTGCTGCGATTCGATGCCGTCGACTGGCAGCGCGCCCACGTCGAACTGTTCGAGAATGCCGAGCGCGATCAGCGCGGCGATGCCCTGGCCGTTCGGCGGAATCTCATGCACCGTGTGGCCGCGATAGTCCTTGCTGATCGGCTCGACCCAGTCGACGCGGTAGTTGCGCAGATCGTCCATCGTGAGCGCGCCGCCGCCCTGACGCGAGAACGCGGCGATCTGTTCGGCGATCTCGCCTTCGTAGTACGCGCGCGGGCCCTGCTCGGCCAGCTTGCGCAGCGTCTTCGCGTGGCCAGGAAAGCGCACCAGTTCACTCACTTCCGGCGCGCGGCCGCGCGGCATGAACGTGTCGGCGAAGCCCGGCTGGTCCTTCAACTCGGGCACTGCCGCCGCCCACTTGTACGCGACGACGCTCGCCACCGCATGCCCACGCTCGGCAATCTCAATGGCCGGCTCCATCAGGTCCGCGAACGGCAGTGAGCCGAACTTCTGATGCAGCGCTTCCCAGCCGGCGATCACGCCCGGCACCGTCACTGCATCCCAACCGCGCTTGGGGTGCTTGGCGAGACCGTTTTCCTCACCGTACTTGCGCTTGAAGTAATCGACATTCCATGCGGCGGGCGACACGCCCGATGCGTTCAGCCCATGCAGCTTCGTGCCGTCCCAGACGAGCGCGAACGCGTCGCTGCCGAGGCCACACGAGACCGGCTCGACGACCGTGATTGCCGCGGCCGCGGCAATAGCCGCATCGACGGCATTGCCGCCTTTCCACAACATCCGCAAGCCGGCTTGTGCGGCAAGCGGATGAGACGTCGAAACGATGTTGCGCGCGAACACGGGCAAACGGGGTGTCGGATACGGGTTTTGCCAATTGAAACGTGTCATTGAAAACTCAAACGAAAGTGATGAGGGGGCCGTCGGCCCATTGAAGCGATGATGGAATCCGGTTACGACTCGCGCGGATCGAGCGCATCGCGCAGACCGTCGCCAAGCAGGTTGAAACCGAGTACAGCCAGAAAGATCACGATGCCCGGGAAAATCGACATCCACGGCGCCTGACTGACAAAATCCTTCGCTGTGTTGAGCATCGAACCCCACGACGGCGCCGGCGGCAGCTGGCCGAGCCCGAGGAACGACAAGCTCGCTTCGGCGATGATCGCGGTCGCGATCGTCAGACTTGCCTGCACGATGATCGGCGGCAGCACGTTCGGCAGGATGTATCGCGCAATGATCCGAGCGTGGCCAAGGCCGATTGCCCGCGCGCCCTCGACGTATTCCTCGGCCTTCACGGTGATCGCCTGGCCGCGCGTCAGCCGGACGAAGCGCGGCATCGCGGAGATGCCGATCGCGGCCATTGCATTGGTCAGGCTCGGTCCGAGGAACGCGGCGAGCGCGATGGCGAGGATCAGGAACGGAATCGACAGCAACGCATCGGCGATTCGCGAGATCACTCCGTCGACGAGCTTGCCGAAATAGCCGGCCAGCAAACCGAGCGGCACGCCGATCACGACCGCGATGCATACCGACACGACACCCGCCAGCAGCGACGCTCGCGCGCCCCACAGCAGACGGCTCAGCACGTCGCGGCCGAGTTCGTCGGTGCCGAACCAGTGCGCGGCCGAAGGAGCCTGCCGCACGGTCATGAAGCTTGCCTGAACCGGGTCGTAATGCGACAGCCACGGCGCGAATACCGCCATCAAGACGATGAGCAGCACGAGCGCCGCGCCGAACACGGCGGCGCGATTGCGCATGAATTTCGCGATTCCGCGGCGCTTGCGGCGCGGCAGTACGGTCGTCTGCGACGCAGCGGCCGACGCGTGAACGGGGGTGGCGGGAGTAGCCATCAGCTGCGTCTCAGTCGGGGATTGAGAAGGACGTACAACACGTCGGCGCACAGGTTCACGACGATGAAGCACAGCGCGGTGACGAGCACGACACCCTGCACGACCGCGTAGTCGCGATTGAACACAGCATCGACGATGAGCTTGCCGAAGCCGGGGATCGTGAAAACCTGCTCGGTCAGCACCGCACCCGCGAGCAGTTCGCCGAACAGCAGCGCGAGCATGGTGACGATCGGAACCAGCGCGTTGCGAAAAGCGTGCTTGACGACGGCGGTGCCGCGCAGCAGCCCTTTGGCACGCGCGGTACGAATATAGTCGGTGCGCAGCACGCTCAGCATCGCGCTGCGCGTGTGGCGCATCAATTGCGCGCCGAGCGACGCGCCGAGCACGAACGCGGGCATCAGCATGGTCTTGATGCTGAGCCAGAAGTCTTCAGTCGGCGACACGTAGCCGGACGACGGCAGCAGATGCCAGCGCACCGACACGATGAAGATCAACATGATCCCGAGCCAGAAGTTCGGGATCGACATGCCGGACAGCGCGAAGACGTTCGCGCCGTAATCGAGGGCGCCGCCGCGGCTTGCGGCGGAGATGACGCCCGCCGGAATGCCGATACCGATCGCGAAGATCATCGCCATCGCCGCGAGCTGCAGCGTGACCGGCAGCTTCTGCACGATCAGCGACGTCACCGGCACATCGGTGCGCAGCGATGCGCCGAGATCGCCGTGCACGACGTCGCGAACCCACAGCGCGTACTGCGTCGGCACCGCCTCGTCGAGGTGGTACTTGACGCGCAACGACGCGATCAACTGCGGATCCTGATCTTCCCCAGCCATCGCCATCACGGGATCGCCGGGCAGCAGCTTCTGCAGGCCAAAGATCAGCATCGACACGAGAATCAGCGTCGGAATGGCGACCAGCACGCGATTTGCGATGATCTGCAGCATGATCGGTCAGCCCTTGACACTGACGCCGCGCAGGCGGATCAGGCCGTCGGGATAGGGCGTGAAGCCTTGCACCTTCTTCGACAGCTCGAACGGCCACGGCTGGCTATAGACATAGATGATCGGATCGTCATCGGCGAGCAGCTTCGACGCCGTGTCGTACTCCGTTTTGCGGTCCGCGGCGGTCAGCTTCACGCGCGCGGCGTCGAGCAACCGGTCGACTTCGGGGTTGCAGTAATGCGCGTAATTGAGGTTGCCGGCGCACGTGTTGAACTGATGCAGGTTGCCGTCCGGATCGACACGGCCCGACCAGCCGAGGTACATTGCCTCGAAGTCGCCGCTGTGCGCGGCATTGAGCTCGGTCGCATAGTCGGTCGGCCGCAGCTTCAGGTTGAAGCCGGCTTCGCCGACCATCGCCTGCATCATCTGCACGATCTGGCTCGACACCGTGTTGTTCGGGTAAGTGAACTCGATGTCGACGTGCTCGTGGCCCGCCGCCTTCAGGAGCGCCTTCGCCTTCGCGACGTCGCGATGCGGCATCGGCAGCGACGCGTTGTAGTATGGGCTCGACTTCGGCACCGCCTGATTCGCCGGCGCGAAGATGCCCGCGCCGATCACCTGGTTGATCGCGTCACGGTCGATCGCGAGTTCGAAAGCCTGCCGCACGCGCTTGTCTCTCAGCAGCGCGTTGCTGCGCTTGCCGTTGCCGATGTTGAACGTAACGTAGTAATAGCCGAAGCCGCTGACCGGCGCGAACTTGTAGCTCGCGTCGCTCTTGACCGACGCGACATCGGACGGCGCGAGGCGCTCAAGCATGTCGAGCGAGCCCGAGCGCAGATTTGCAAGGCGCACGGTGCTATCCGGAATCGGCAGGAAAATCACGCGCTGGACCGGGTATTTGTCGGCGTCCCAGTAGCCTGGGAATTTCTCGAGCACGACGCGATCGTTCTGCACGCGCTGGACGAACTTGTACGGGCCCGAACACACCGGATGCGCGGCGACGCCGGCCGGATCGGCCAGCGTCTTCGGTGCGAGCATCATGCCGGCGCGGTCGGTCAGCGTCGCGAGCAGCGCGGCATCCGGCTGCTTCAACGCGATCGCGACCGTGTAGTCGTCGATCACGTCGACGTGATCGACCGACGCCAGTTCGCTCTTGCGGTTGCTCGTTTGCAGCGTGCGGTCGCGGTCGAGGTTCGCCTTGACGGCCGCCGCGTTGAACGGCTCGTCGTCCTGGAATTTCACCCCTTGACGCAGCTTGAACGTGAGCGTCTTGCCGTCGGCGCTCGTCGTCCACGACGTCGCCAGCATTGGCACGATCTTCAGGTCGGGCGTGATATCGACCAGCGCATTGCACAGCGATGCAAACACGATTCGGTCGACGAGCTGTACGCTGCGTGCGGGGTCGAGCGAACCGATGTCGTCCTGCAAGCCGATCCGTATCGTCTGGCTGTTCTGGGCCATCGCGGCGGTAGCGCTGAGTGCGAGCGCCGCGGCAATCAACATTCTTCGCATGAGGACTTTCCCTTTTTCTTCCAATTCATAAAACGGTGTGCTGAACGGGCATCGGCGCGTCGGCAACTCAATTCTTCACTCGAGTTTCATCTCGACCGCCAGCTCAGTCGCCGCCGGCGGCCACCGCCGCCTGGCGGTCGCGGTAGATCGCGAGCCGCTCGATCAATTTCGGGCTGACGCTCGTAACCACCGGTGCGCCACCGCCGGCGCTCTGGATCTCGCGCCAGAAGTGGCACGCGACCTGCCGTCCGTCCTCGAGTCGTTCGCTGATCGGCCGCGCTTGCGCGCAGTGCGGCTTCGCGTGCGGACAGCGCGTATGGAAACGGCAGCCGGAAGGTGGCGCGGTCGGACTTGGCTGATCGCCGGACAACGCGGGCTTCGCACGCCGCCCGTGCGGGCTGCTCGCCGGAATAGCACGCAGCAGCGCTTGCGTGTACGGATGCAGCGGCGCGTCGAACAGTGCATCGACATCGGCCAGCTCGACGATCTCACCGAGATACATCACGGCGACGCGGTCGCTCATATGACGGATCACCGCGAGGTCATGCGCAACCATGATCAGCGTGAGGCCGAGATCCTGTTTCAGTGTCTCGAGCAGATTGATCACCTGCGCCTGCACCGAGGCGTCGAGCGCCGACACCGGCTCGTCGCCGACGATCAGCTTCGGCTCGCCGGCCAATGCGCGCGCGATGCCGATCCGTTGTCGCTGGCCGCCAGAGAATTCGTGCGGATAACGGTCTGCGTAGGCCGGTTGCAGGCCAACCGTGCGCAGCAGTTGCGCGACGCGCTCGCGGTGCTCGGCGCCGTTGCGCGCGAGCCCGTGCAGCGCGATCGGCTCACCGACGATCTGGCCGATCGTCATGCCCGGATTCAGCGACGCGAACGGATCCTGAAAGATGATCTGCATTTCGCGGCGCAGCCGCCGCAGCGGCGCGCCTTGCTGATGCGTGATGTCCTTGCCTTGATAGAAGACGCGGCCGTCTGTCGATTCGATCAAACGGAGCAGCAGGCGGCCTAGCGTGGACTTGCCACAGCCAGATTCGCCGACGATCGCGAACGTCTCGCCGGGCTGGACCGCGAACGACACGTCGTTGACTGCATAGACGGTTGGCGTGCGCGTGAAGAGATGCCGCGTACCGCCAAAATGCTTCGTCAGCGCGCGCGCCTCGATGATCGGAGTCTGCGAATGCGAGGCCGGGTGCGCGTGCGGCGTCGGTGTAGTGGGCGTCGTCATGCGAATTCCTTGCGCAATACCGGCGCGGCGACCTGTTCGACCGGAGCTAGCCAGCACGCGACGCGATGCACACCGCCTATCACCTTGTCGGGCGGCGCGGCGTCGATGCAGCGTTGCTCGGCGAACGGACATCGCGTCGCGAAGCGGCAGCCGTGCGGCATCAACTCGGGCGCCGGCACCGAACCGCGGATCGTCGCGAGCGCGCCTTCGCGCTTGCCGACCGACGGAATCGCGCCCATCAGGCCGATCGTGTAGGGATGTTGCGGGTCGTCGAACAGATCGGCGACAGTGCCGTATTCGACGATGCGGCCCGCGTACATCACCGCGACGTGGTCGGCGACTTCAGCGACGACGCCGAGGTCGTGCGTGATCAACACCATCGCGGTGCCGGTCTCGGCTTGCAGATTTTTCACGAGCGACAGCACCTGGGCCTGGATCGTCACGTCGAGCGCGGTAGTCGGCTCGTCGGCGATTAACAGGCGCGGGCGGTTCGCGAGCGCCATCGCGATCATCACGCGTTGGCGCATACCGCCGGAAAGCTGATGCGGGTATGCATCCAGCCGGGTTTCCGGCGCCGGGATCCGCACGAGCCGCAGCATCTCGAGCGCCTGCTCGCGCGCTTGCCCGCGCTCGACATCGCGATGCCGACGGATGCTTTCGGCGATCTGCTCGCCGACCGTGAATGCCGGGTTCAGCGACGTCATCGGTTCCTGAAAGATCATCGACAGCCGGTTGCCGCGAATATCGGCCAGTTCGCGCTCGGACAGCGAGAACAGGTCCTTGCCTTCGAAATGCGCGGTGCCGGCGACGCGTTGCGCAGGCGGGCTCGCGAGCAGACCCATCAGCGCGAGCGACGTCACGCTCTTGCCGCAGCCCGATTCACCGACGATGCATAGCGTCTCGCCAGTGCCGACTGAGAACGACACGTCGTGGACGAGGTTCGGCACCTCGGCGGCCCGCGAGAACTTCAAAGAAAAGCCTCGGACCTCCAGAACCGTTCGGCGGGCGGCATCGGTCATGCTGGGTAACTCCATATCGGGCTGCTAGTCCTGTTCAAGGCTGTCCTGCCGGCGATTATGTGATGCGCTTCACGTGGGAAAATATTAATATTTCTTACTTACAGTTAAATTTTCCTTGGGAATGAGCGATGCCGACGCTGCGCATGTTGAGAACCTTTCGGGCCGTCGCGCGCACCGGATCATTCGCGGCAGCGGCCGGGAGCGTCGCGCTGACCCAGGCGGCGGTCAGCTTGCAGATGCGCGGGCTCGAACAGGCGCTCGGCCGCCAGTTGTTCGACCGCAGTAGGCGGCAGATCGCGCTGAACCGCCACGGACAAGAGATTTGGCCGAAGGTCGAGCAGATCTTCGACCTGCTGGCCGAACTCGAGGCGACGCCGGCGGAGTCGATGGTCGGGCCGGTGACCATCGGCGCCGTGGTGTCGGTGATCGGCGCGCTGTCGCTGGTCGTCGCGCGTTTGAAGGCCGCGCATCCGCAACTGGATGTGCGGCTGCTGTCGTCGCGCTCCGACGAACTGGCGCGGATGGTCGAGGCGGGTGAGGTCGATATCGCGGCGGTCGTCGCGCGTGCCGACACGACGCTGCCCGACACGCTGAAGTGGACGACGTTATATACGGAGCCGCTGATGCTGGTGGTGAGCCGCGAAATCGGCGACAACGATCCGCGGCGAATCCTGCGCAGCCACCCCTTTCTGCGCTTCGACCGGCGGGTGCGCACCGGGCGTGTCGTCGAGCATGCGCTGCAGACGGCCGGCCTGACGGTCAACGAATACCTCGAACTCAACTCGATCGAGACGATCGTCGCGCTGGTGCGCGAAAATGTCGGCGTCACGGTGCTGCCGCTTCTGCATCGCGGCAACTGGCGCAACGATCCGTTGCTACGCGTGCTGTCGATTTCGAATCCGCCGGCGCTGCGTACAGTCGGCATGATCCAGCGCGCGTCATATGACCGGCGCGGCATCACGCAGGCGATTATTGATACGCTGCACAGCGACTGAGCGGCGCTTGTGGCGCACGCTGCGGTCACGCCATCGTCCGGATGCCTGGATGCTATGGGGGGCTGTGAAATTAAGAATCTCCGCTGGCGCCCGGACGGCGTCGAGTTTCGCTGCGGCGACGGCTTGCCGCTTGGCGTCACGTCTGTGCCGCCCTACCCCTGCTTCCACCGTTTCACGATATCCGTCTCGACGTCGAACAGGTCGAGCAGCCGCCCGACGGTATGATCGACGATATGCTCGATTGACTGCGGGCGCGAATAGAACGCCGGCACGAGCGGCGCCACCACCGCTCCCATGTCGGACAACTGCAACAGCGTACGCAGATGGCCGCTGTGCAGCGGTGTCTCACGCACGCCGAGCACCAGCCGGCGCCGCTCCTTCAGCACCACGTCGGCCGCGCGACTCATGAGCGTGCCCGTCACTCCCGTCGCGACCTCGCTCATTGTCCTGACCGAACACGGCACGATCAGCATGCCCATTGTCCGAAAGGACCCCGAGGAAATCGCCGCGCCGATATCTCTGGTCGAGTACCAGACAGAGGCCAGCGCCCGCACGTCGGCAGGCTTGAAGTCGGTTTCGCAGGTCATCGTCAGTTCCGCGGCCTTGCTGAGAACGAGATGCGTCTCGATGCCGACCTGCTTGAGTACCTCCAGCGTCCGGATCCCGTATGCCATTCCAGACGCCCCCGTAATCCCGACGATCATACGTCGCGCTGCTGCGTTGTTCATCGTTGTCCCATTCTAGAAACGCGTGTGCAGACCGATGCGAAACACCGCCTGGTTCGGCCCGCTCGATGGCGCAGTGGGTCCGAGCAGCCAAACGCGACCGCGCGACCGTGCGCGAGGAAGCGATCGAACTGCTTACCCGCGTCGGCCTTGCCGACAAGCACGACCAGTTTCCCTCACGCCTTTCTGGGGGGCAGAAGCAACGGGTCGGCATTGCTCGCGCTCTTGCGATGAAACCGGATGTACTGCTGTTCGACGAACCGACCAGCGCGCTCGATCCGATGCTGGTTGGCGAAGTGCTGAGCGTGATGAGGTCGCTTGCTAACGAAGGTGCGACGATGGTGATCGTCACGCACGAAATGGAGTTCGCGCGACAGGTAGCGGATCGCATCGTGTTCATGGATGGCGGCCAGGTTGTCGAAACGGCGACGCATGGGCGTAGCGAAATGCGCCCCTTCCCCCCACGCTTCTTCCTGGCAGACAGCCGACGCGAATTGCATCAAGCAAACGATTCTGCGCCTTACATTTCTCACCGTACTTGCTAACGCTTCACATACTCCGGGGACATACTCATGCGCCGCTGCCATGGCCTCGTCCAGAAGCCGTTGGCATGATCCGGCAGATCGGCGAAGCAGACGTACTCAGCGCCAACGTCAAGCCGCCACATATCGCCTCATTTCTAGTGCAGTTGCCACATCTCGGTCATATTCAAGGCACATTCTCCCGGATGCCTTACGCGGTTGTGAGTCAACAGTTGCCTCCTTGTAGTGCGTGCCGTGAAGCCACGAGTTCCTTATGTTCTGGCTGCACGGCACGCCGTTTCTCCCAATCAACGGCAGATAAACAACGAACATGACATCAAATAGTCGACGTGATTTCCTGCGAGCCGCTGCGCAAGCGGCCGGCGCGGCCACAGCACTAGGTGCAGTGCCTATCGGTATCCGCAGCGCACTGGCGATACCTGCGCATAATTCGACGGGCACTATCGAAGACGTACAGCACATCGTTGTCTTCATGCAAGAAAATCGCTCTTTCGATAACTACTTCGGGTCCCTACGTGGCGTGCGAGGCTTCGGCGACACCCGCCCCATTCCACTGACAACCGGTAAGTCCGTATTCTTCCAGCCCGCCAACAACGCCGACGGCTATGTCTTGCCTTTCCGTCCCGATCTTCCGAACCTCGGCTTACAGTTCGTGCAGGATCTGGATCACAGTTGGCCCGGCACGCATGCGGCATGGAACAACGGCCGCTATGACCAGTGGGTGCCGGCCAAGGGCACAACGACGATGTTCCATTTGACGCGCAAGGACATCCCGTTTCACTATCAGCTGGCCGACGCATTCACGATTTGCGATGCCTATCATTGCTCGGCCATGACGCCGACCGACCCGAACCGCTACTACATGTGGACCGGCTGGGTAGGCAACGACGGAGGCGGAGGCGGCCCCGTGATCGATAACGCCGAGGCCGGTTACTCATGGGGCACATTCCCGGAAAAGCTGGAGGCCGCCGGCATATCGTGGAAGGTCTACCAGGACACGGGTTCCGGTTTGAATCCGTCGACCGGCTGGGGCGACGACAAGAATCCCTTCATCGGCAACTTCGGAGATACGTCGCTTCTATTCTTCAAGCAGTATCAGAACGCGCAACCCGGCAATCCGTTGTTCGAAAAGGCACGCACGGGTACGCAGGTCGAGGTGAGCGGGACTTACTTCGACATACTCAAACAGGACGTGCTAAACAATACGCTGCCTCAGGTTTCTTACATCGTGGCCCCGGAAGCGTTTTCGGAACACGGCAACTGGCCGCCGAACTACGGGGCATGGTATGTCGACCAGGTCCTTCAGGCGCTCACGTCGAACCCGGAAGTCTGGAGCAAGACGGTATTGCTTCTAACCTACGACGAGAACGATGGTCTCTTCGATCACATGCCGCCGCCATATGCATCATCCACGCCCGCAACTGGTCTTTCAACGGTCTCCACCGCGAACGAGTTTTTCGCGGGTTCGGGCAACAATCAACCCGGTCCCTACGGCCTTGGGCCGCGCGTACCGATGATCGCCATCTCGCCATGGTCAAAGGGTGGTTACGTGTGCTCCGAAGTCTTCGACCACACATCGATCATCCGTTTTATCCAGAAACGTTTCGGGCAGGGCAACAGCCTGCAGGAACCGAACATTACGGCATGGCGCCGCACGGTGTGTGGAGACCTGACATCGGTTTTCAACTTCCGAAACCCAAACGACGACTTCCCGCAACTGCCGGTCACCACGTTTCCTGCGGACAAGAACCGTCACCCGAACGTCATACCTGTCGTGCCGAGCGCCCAGTCACTGCCGAAACAGGAACCCGGTGTACGGCCGGCACGCGCACTGCCGTACGAGTTTTTCGTTCGCGGAGGCGTGAACGGGCACGGCAACGCGTTCCGTTTGCACATGACGAACACGGGGCGCGCGGGTGTCAACCTGCGGGTCTATTCGGGAAATGCGACGGATCTGCCGCGCAGCTATACGGTCGAAGCAGGTAAGGACCTTTCGGACGATTTGATGCTCGCTCCGGGGGGAAGCTACGACTTTTCCGTGTTCGGACCCAACGGCTTTCTGCGCCGCTTTGTGGGCAATGCAGACCCTAGGGGGAATCAAGGACCAGCGGTTAAGGTTGCCGAAGGCTACGATGTCGCAAACGGCAATCTGCAACTGCGTCTGACGAACCCGGGTAAAGAGCGATCGGTTTTCAAGGTCGACAGTGTCTACAACTCGCCGATAAGCGGCGAGCGCAGCGTGCGCGGCGGTGATGTCGGCGTTGTAATGATCGATCTCCGAAGTTCATTCGGGTGGTACGACCTGACAGTGACAGTCGACTCCGACAAAAGCGCCCTGTGGCGCATTGCCGGCCACGTGGAAACCGGGCGTGACAGCGCATCAGATCCGGCGCTTGGAGGGTGACGTTGAGTCGTTAACGCGAGCCGGCCGGCCGTCAACTGCCTGATTGGTCGTTGACGATCGGGGCTCCACCCTGCGGTCCATCAGACCGCCACATGCAGCAACGAGCGGGCCGGTACGGCTCGTTCTACTGACGCTTTTCCTTCGGTTTAACGTCAAGCTGAACGTTGTGGCGGCATCTTGAAGAAGGCATGCATCGCATGCCAGATACGATGTCGGTTGATGCCCAGCACGGCGATATGAGCCACTCCCTTGATCTCGCAAAACTGCTTGTCCTTGTTCGGCAACTGCGAAAAGAAATCGAGCAGTTCCGCATCGGTCGCATTGCCGTCATGCTCAGATCTCGTCATGCAAACGGGACACTGCAGCTGTTTCGGATCGACCATCGGCATATGAATCGCCATATCGATGTAGGTGCCGTTCGGCGTCCGGTTGGTGAGCTTGAGTTCATAGTTGGCGAGTGCCTTCGGTACCCTAGGATCGACCGTCGACGGGTCGTCGCGGGAGAAGATGGCATCGAGGCTCGCTGGCGAGGTTGGACGGAAGTTGGTGGCCTCGAGGGCCGCCACCCCCAAAATAAGCCGGGACGTAACACCGGGCAAGTGGCCTGAATCTGGTCGTGGCTGCCATCACGCTGTGGAACACCGTGTATCTGGAGCGGTCGATTGAAGCCTTGCGGCTGCAGCGCGAGATAGACGACAGCTTGATCCCGCACGTCGCGCCGCTGGGCTGGAATCACATCAGCCTGACGGGTGACTATGTGTGGCACGCCAACAAACGCGTCGCCAAGGGCCGATTCCGACCGTTGCGTGCCGCGAAATCGACCAAACTCCGGTCTTAGTCGGGTAGCAGCAACGCATCGCTGCGTCGCCGCCCCCTAAGAACGGAGCGTGCGAGTTTTCCCCGCACTCCGCTCAAGCCGTTCAAAGCCCCTGATGCGGAGCCGGTTTCGTCACGGATAGCCCAAGACTGTGAATTTGGGCGTGGCAGTTCGGGTGAACCATGATCAAGTTTCGCGACGCATTACCTCCGCCGTCAACACGACGGACAATGTGGTGAACGTGCCAGCCTGTGTCCTTGGTGATGCGTTGGTCGCAGACACAGCAGATGCCCTGTTGAGCAAGCCAAAGCCGAATCAGCTTCTTCCGACCTTTGAGCGAGTTGAACATCTTGAAACCTTGACGATCTTCGAAGTAACCTTCCCAGGCCGGGTCGAAGGGATTCGCCTCTGCTTTTATTTTAATGTGCCGCCGGATGGGTACCTCTGCCGCATAACGAAGCGTCGTCACGATTGGCTTGCCATCTGGCCAATACTCACCCGTTTGCGCAGCAAAGATCCAATCCCGTGTTCCAATGCATCGAAAGTAACGATGCTTGATCCATCGACGTCCCTTGTTGGGATGCCGGCGACAGCACCATTGCCACAACGCCCGCCATATCTCTGAATCGACGCGCGCGAAGACTCTCTTGGAGACAACATGTCGATGATAGTCCGCCCACCCTTTGATCACCGGGTTTAACAGGCCAATCAGGTTCTGTTGCTTGGCCGTCCGGTTTTCATTAATGATCGAGCGAATTTTCCTCAGAAACGCCTGAACGTTCTTCTTTGATGGCTTGATGAGCAGCTTGCCACGATACTTCCGAACGTTCTGCCCCAGAAAGTCGAACCCCTCCGAGATATGTGTGACCTTCGTCTTCTCTGGCGAGAGCGATAACCCGCGCTCCTGCATGAAACGTTCGATAATAGGTCTGACTTCTCGTTCTAGAACCCCTTTCGAGGGACCAGTAACGATAAAGTCATCTGCATAACGAACGAAATTGATTTTTGAACTGATTTGCCTTCCGTCGATCCACTTTGGTGGCCCAAAGGCAATCGCCAGATGAAGCTGCAAACCATCCAATACCCAATTTGCAATCGCAGGCGAGATAATTCCACCTTGCGGTACGCCCATCTCAGTTGGGAACCACTGCCGATCTTTGAGGTACCCTGCCTTTAGCCATTTCCGGAGCATCGCTTTGTCCGTCGGGACGTGAGCAATGATCCAGTCATGCGAAATTTCGTCGAAACAGGCCTGAATGTCGCCTTCTAGAATCCATTGCGCAGCACTTTTTCTCGCAAGCGCAATGAAGCACTGCTCGATCGCGTCGGCAGTGCATCTTTCCGGACGAAACCCATAAGAGTGTGGGTCTGCACTCGCTTCCGATACAGGCTCCAGGGCGAGCAAATACAGCGCTTGCATCGCTCTGTCGCTCATACAGGGAATTCCGAGTGCTCTTGTTCGGCCGTTGCTTTTGGGAATCTGAATTCTACGCAACGGCCGCGGCCGGTAACCACGACGATGCAGCATTTCGATGGCGTGGTATTTGGCGTCCGGGGAGGACCATGTAACCTTATCGACCCCGGGCGTTTTCCTGCCTCGGTTCTCCGTCACTCGTTTGACGGCGAGAGCTTTGCCGCTGAACGAGTGGGTCAGCAGCCATTGCAGGGCTTTCACCCTGTTCCAGCGGCCTTCCTTTGTAGCCTTGACGATTCTTGCCTGAAGCCTCCTGACTTCCCGGTAACATCCGGCCCAGTTGATAGCGTGCCAATGTCCCGCGTCGCCGGAGGGTGCACCAGCGCGTTCTGCATACGCCGTCATTTGCTTTCCCTCCTGTAAAGGTTCACCAAACAATCTCGTCAAGAACGACCCGATCGAAGTCTGCCCGCTTTCGCGTGGGGTGATATCGCCTTGCAGCCCAACCCCTATCCACCCCATTACAGGGCGGCGTTCGCTTTCTCGACCATCCTTTACCCGCATCCTCATCAGCGTTCCTTGCGGTTCGCCTGCCACGAGGGCAAGGATTCGGGCTTACCGTGTTCCACACCAGTTACACGAACAGCTTAGGTCCCGCCTTTCCTCCGGTGACGTCCTGTCCCTGTGCCCGCAGTACGCATCGAGCAACCTGCCACATACCTTTTGGTCCAACCCTGCCAGCATCTTTGGCTTGCTCTTTTTTAACGAGGGTTACGGCGATTCACTTGTGTTGACCATCCTGTCCAGCCTAGCGTCCTTGCCGCCTGATGCTGGCAGCAGTTGAGCTCGCCTCGCGGCGTGCTCTTCTCATGCGAGGGACTTCATTGTTCCGAGGGCTCCGAACCCAGCCGTTACCAGCCACGCTCGCCTCGGTAGGCTATCGTCGAGGGAACAACGAGTCTCACTATCCCTTGCGGGTTGAGACAATAACTGGCGCGACCTCACGTCGCACGCGTACGAAAAAATCCGTTTCTTGAGGGTACCCGAGCTCATGTTCAGTCTTCGCAAGCGGCCGCATCGGATATTCCGAGATGCGATGGTCTTTTGCAATCGGGTTCGTCGTAGTATCCAGCATCGTCGTTGTTTCGTTTCAACGGAAACTGAGCCACCATTGTTTTGGCTCGTATAGAAGGAGGTTCCATGCGTTGCTCTCGTATCCTGCGCTATGCGGTCGCGCTTGTCCCGCTGTTCGGCGGCCTGGCACAGGCGGATGACATTGTTACATCCTGGAATTCGGTGCATCTGCCGCCGTCGCCGCGTCTGACCTCCGTAACGGTCGATCCCGCCCATACCGCGCTGCTCGTGCTCGATTTCGACACTGGTAATTGCACGACGACGCAGCGACCGACTTGTTTCGCCTCATTACCGAAGGTCGCCGCATTGCTCGACGCTGCGCGCCGGCACAAGATGATGGTCGTCTACAGCACGACACCGACTGGGTCGATCAAGTCGGTGCCTACAGTGCTTGCGCCCAAGGGTGGGGAGACGGTAGTGCACTCGGGCGTCGACAAGTTTCTTGGCACCAACCTGGAAGCTGCATTGAAGGCGAAACACATCCATACCGTAATCGTCACTGGAACCGTCGCGCACGGCGCGGTTCTTTACACCGCAAGCGCCGCTTCATTGCGCGGCTTCAAAGTGGCGGTGCCGGTCGACACGCTCTCGGCCCCGGAGCCGTTCGCCGAACTGTCCGCGACATGGATTCTGTCGAACGCACCGGCGAGTGTCGCGAAGAATATTAATGTGACGCGCTCTGACATGGTCCAGTTTTGATTGATGATCGTGCTGCGGCGCAACCCGCATTGGGGAAGCCCGGCACGCTCGCACACGAATGGTTACGACGCGCCCCCTCCGTCGCTTCGCGAGCAGGCGACCCAGCGGATCGGCCGGATGGGGCGCGACAATCTCCCCCTCCATCGAGCACCGCGTGGCCGTAAAACGCCGAAGCGGGGCCGCAAACTGCACTTCAATCCGGCCATTTTTCGAGGAGCGCTTCAGGACCATCGAGCGGGTCTTCGCCTGGGAGGACAAGTTCCGGCGCCTGCTGCTTCGCTTCGAGCGTCTGAGCCCGGTTCACTATGCATTCAAGACCCTCGCTTACACGATGATCAACCTGCGGCACTACGGCTGACTATCAGCGCCGGTGCGAGCACTGTGGCGATGGCGTTCGGCGCCATGAAGCGTCACGCCAACTTCATCTGCAATCCTGACAAACTATTACTCAAAATAACATAAGGATCGACTCTTTTCACAACTCGAACCGCCCCTGCGCACTCACGCCACATCGCTTCACTGCCTCCAGTTCGCGCTGGAGTGAAACCCGCAACCAGTTCTCCGTCTACCCGTCCAGCTTGCGTGCGGCGTCGCCTAGACTCTGGCGATTCGCAGCAAATTGGTGGTACCAGATTCGCCGAACGGCATGCCCGCTGCGATCGCCACCGGGTCGCCTGAATTTGCAAAGCCCTGTTTCGCGGCGATGCTGCACGCGGCACTCACCATCTCGTCGACCGATTCGACGTCAGGGCTGACTGTGGAATGCACGCCCCACACCAGCGCAAGACGCCGCGCCGTCGACAGCTTCGGCGTGATGCTGAGAATCGGCACGACCGGACGCTGACGGGCGGCCCGCAGGCTGGTGTGTCCGGACGTCGTGTACGTGACCGTTGCAACCGCAGCGATGGTCTGCGCGACATCGCGCAGTGCCGCGCAGATTGCGTCTCCCGGTGTGCCCAGCGGAAGTTCATGCTGGGCATCGAGCAGGCTCCGGTAGAGCGGATCATGTTCGACCTCCTTGATGATCCGCTCCATCATCGCCACGGCCTGCACAGGAAAGCCGCCGCTGGCCGACTCCGCAGACAGCATGACGGCGTCCGCGCCATCGTAGATCGCCGTCGCGACGTCCGATGCTTCGGCGCGCGTGGGCACCGGCGCTGAAATCATCGATTCAAGCATCTGCGTCGCGATGATCACCGGCTTGCCGTGGCTGCGGCAGGATCGAAGAATGCGCTTCTGCGCACCTGGCACGCGTTCGGGCGGAAGCTCGACGCCGAGGTCGCCGCGAGCGACCATCACCGCATCGGCCGCATTCACGATCTCATCGAGCCGATCAAGCGCTGCCGGCTTTTCCAGCTTGACCATCAGCCCGGCGCGCTCTCCAATGAGTTCGCGCGCGTCGATCAAATCCTCCGGACGCTGTACGAACGACAGCGCAATCCAGTCGGCGCCGAGCGACAAGGCAAATTCCAGATCGATCAGGTCTTTCTGGGTCAGCACGGGAATCGGCAGTATCGCGTCGGGAACATTCACCCCTTTTCGATCCGAAAGCGTTCCTCCGTGCAACACGCGGGTGCTGATCCGCTCGCCGTCGTTGCCGAGCACTTCCAGGCGCAGTTTGCCGTCATCGAGCAGCAGCGACTGGCCGGCCGCGACAACGTCGAAGAGTTCCGGATGGGGCAGGCATACGCGATTGACGTCGCCGTCTGCCGGGTTCCGGTCGAGCGCGAATTCGGCGCCCGTCACGAGCATCACCTTGCCCTCGGCGAACGGACCGACGCGCAGCTTCGGTCCCTGCATGTCCGCGAGAATCGAAATGGGCCGGCCCGAAGCACGCTCGACCTCGCGAACCAGCTCATGGCGCCGCCGATGGTCCTCGTGCGAGCCGTGACTGAAATTCAGCCGGAATACATCGGCGCCGGCGTGAAAGAGTTGGGTAATCGTTTCGAGATCAGAGGTCGCGGGGCCGAGGGTCGCGACGATCTTTGCTTTGCGTAGGCGGATCATAATCGGTCAGTAAGGTGAAGTTACGGGCGGGCGAGCGAGCGCGGCAACAGCCGATCAAGCGTCGAGCTGTCTGAGCAATGCGTCGACGCTGCCCTTCGCATCGCCGAACAGCATCCGGGTGTTGTCCTTGTAGAAGAGCGGGTTGTCCACGCCTGCATAGCCAGTCGCCATGCTGCGCTTGGACACGACCACCGTGCGCGCTTTCCACACTTCGAGCACCGGCATCCCCGCGATCGGACTGCCCGGATCCTCAAGCGCACCCGGGTTCACGATATCGTTTGCGCCGATCACAAGGACGACGTCCGTGTTGGTGAAGTCTTCGTTGATCTCATCCATTTCGAGCACAATGTCGTACGGCACCTTCGCTTCGGCAAGCAGCACGTTCATGTGGCCCGGCAAGCGTCCGGCGACTGGATGGATGCCGAAACGCACCCGCACGCCGAGACTATCGAGCTTGCGAGTGATTTCGCTGATCGTTGTCTGCGCCTGCGCCACGGCCATCCCGTAGCCCGGCACGATGATCACCTCGGAAGCGTCGCGCAGAATCGCGCTGACTTCGTCGACGCTGGTCGCCACCACCTCCCCCGAGATATCCGCCGAACTCATGCCGCTCGCCGCGCCGAAGCCGCCGAGAATCACCGAGATGAAACTGCGGTTCATCGCGCGGCACATGATGTAGCTGAGAATCGCGCCGCTCGAGCCGACCAGCGCGCCGGTCGTGATCAACAGGTCGTTGCTCAGCATGAAGCCCGTGGCCGCGGCGGCCCATCCTGAGTAACTGTTCAGCATCGACACGACGACCGGCATGTCCGCGCCGCCGATGGCCATCACCAGATGCACGCCGAGCGCCGCGGCGAGCACGCTCATCACGAGCAATGCGACGATGCCGTCCGCGCCCGACGGCGCCGTGAGGAACCGATAGCCGATCGCCACGCACAGCACCAGCGCAAGCAGGTTCAGCAAATGCCTGCCCGGTATTACGAGCGGTTTGCCGCTGATCGTGCCCTGCAGCTTCAGGAACGCGACGATCGAACCGGTGAATGTAATCGTGCCGATAAACACGCCAAGATAAATCTCGGACAGGTGAATCACCCGCTCCGCGCCGCCGAACTCACCCGCCGGCATCAGATAGTTGGTAAAGCCGATCAGCATCGCGGCCAACCCGACAAAGCTATGCAATATCGCGACCAGTTGCGGCATCTGGGTCATCTCGACACGCCGCGCCAGCAGCGCGCCGACCGCTGCGCCGATCACGGCCGCCGCCAATACGACTTCGATCCCCGCGCCCTGTGCGATCAGCAGCGTCGCAGCGACTGCGATCAGCATGCCCGCCACCCCGTACAGATTGCCGCGGCGCGCGCTGGTCGGATGACTCAGTCCGCGCAAACTCAGGATAAACAGCGTGCTCGCGCCCAAATACGCGATGTTGCCGATTCCGTTCAGCATGACCACTCCTTAGTTGCGCTGGAACATCTTCAACATGCGTTGGGTCACGAGAAACCCGCCCGCGATGTTGATCGTGGCAACCAGCAAAGCGACGCCACCCAGCACCGTTACCAGCACGTTCGGCGTGCCGAGTTGCAGCAGCGCGCCAATCACGATGATTCCGCTGATCGCGTTGGTCACGCTCATCAGCGGCGTGTGCAGCGCCGGCGTCACATTCCAGACCACCTGGTAGCCAACGAACACCGCCAGCACGAACACCGTCAGATGCGCGACGAATGCGGGCGGTGCGACCGCGCCGAGCGCCAGCAGCGCCAACGCCGCTATCGCCAGCAAGACGAGCGATGTATACCGCGAGCGAGCCGCAGCGGCCGCTTGATCCGCGGGATCGACGGGGCTCGCCGCGGGCTTGTCGGGCGGCGGGCGATGCGCGGCGATCGCGGCTTGTTTCGGCGGGGGCGGCGGCCAGCTGACCGCGCCTTGATACACGACGGTCGCGCCGCGCATCACGTCGTCATCCATGTCGATGCGCGCGACACCGTCTTTCTGCGGCGTCAGATCGGTCAATAGATGGCGAATGTTGGTGCCGTAAAGCTGACTCGATTGCGTCGCCATCCGGCTCGGTAAATCGGTGTAACCGATGATCGTCACGCCCCTGACCGGCACCACCTCGCCAGGCCGCGTCAGTTCGCAGTTTCCGCCCTGCTCCGCGGCCATGTCGACGATTACGCTGCCCGGCCGCATGCCCTCGACCATCGCCGCAGTAATGAGCTTGGGCGCCGGCTTGCCCGGAATCAGCGCGGTGGTGATGATGATGTCGACGTCCTTCGCCTGCGCCGCGAACAGCGCCATCTCTGCTTCGATGAACGCCGCGCTCATCTGCTTCGCGTAACCACCGGAACCGCTGCCCTCCTCGTCGACATCCAGCTTGAGAAACTCGGCGCCCATGCTTTCGACCTGCTGCTCGACCTCGGGGCGCGTGTCGAACGCCCGCACGATCGCACCCAAGCCGCGCGCCGCACCGATTGCAGCGAGCCCGGCGACACCCGCGCCGATCACCATCACTTTTGCGGGCGGCATCTTGCCCGCAGCGGTGATCTGTCCGGTGAAGACGCGCCCGAAATGCTGCGCGGCTTCGATCACCGCGCGGTAACCGGCCATGTTCGCCATCGAGCTGAGCGCATCGAGCTTCTGCGCGCGCGAAATGCGCGGCACACAGTCCATCGCCAGCACGCTCGTGCCTCCGTCGGCGAGCCGCGTGAGCAGCGCCGGGTTCTGCGCGGGCCAGATGAAGCTGATCAGCATCGCGCCTTTTTTCAGCAAGGTCGCTTCGTCCAGCCCGAGTTCCGGATTCAGTTCGGGCGCGCGCACCTTGATCACGATATCGGCATCGGCCCACAACGCACGGGGGTCGCTGACCGTCTGCGCGCCGGCCGCGCGATACGCGTCATCGTCGAATGATGCCCTAAGGCCCGCGCCCGCTTCGACGTTCACCGCGAAGCCGAGCTTCAGCAACTGGCCGACGGTTTCGGGCGTCGCCGCGACGCGGCGTTCGCCCGCGCGGACTTCGCGCGGCACTGCAATTGTCATCGCCATGTCAGGCCCCTGTTGACAGCGTGTTCGACAGCACGCCGATCCCTTCGATCGACACCTCGACCGTCGAGCCGTCCTTGATTGAGCCGATACCAATCGAGGTGCCGATAGCAATGACGTCGCCGGGCAACAGCGTCATGTCGTGCGAGATCAGGCTGACCTGTTCGGCGGGCGAGAAGATCATGTCCGACAGCGGATAGTTCTGCCGCTCGACGTCGTCGAGCCGCGTCACGACGTGCGCATTACGCCAGTCGAAATCACGCTGGATCGCAGGACCGATGCAGCTAAACGTATCGAAGCCCTTCGAGCGGCACCATTGCGCAAAGTTGGGGTCTTCGGTCAGGAGTTCGGCAGCGGTCACGTCGTTGATGCACGTGTAACCGAAAATGTAATCGTTCGCCTCGTCTACCGGGACGTTGCGGCAGCGCTTGCCGATCACGATCGCGAGTTCCCCTTCGTACGCGATCTTGCCGCCGTAGGCTTGTGGCCGCTGGATGGGTTCGCCCGGGCCGATTACGGAGGTGGAGGGCTTGATCAGAAATAGCGGATGGGAAGGCGCGGCCTTGCCGAGTTTCTCCGACAGCGCGCGGAAGTTGTTCCACAACGCGACCACCTTCGTAGGAACACACGGATTGAGCAGCGTCACGTCATCGAAGCTCAGTACGTTGGCGCTTGGGACCGCGTCGCCGAACATGTCTCCTTCGTATTCAGTGACGCGATGGTTTTCCAGCACACCGAAACCAATCTGGCCATGGGCGAGCCGAAAACGTATCCACGATTTCATCGAAATGTCTCCTGCGATTTTTTTGCTGCAATGACGCGACCGATCAGGCCGATCGCGCGGCGATGTCTTGTACGGCGTGCGGCGCGTCAAATGCGTGCCGACGGTTGCCTTACGCGCTCATATCGCGCAGTTGCTCGCGCGTGACATCGCCCGCGTCGGCGCGCTCCACCTTGATCACATCCGCGCCGAACCAAGCCAGCAACTGCGTGCACGTCGGCCCCGATTGCACGTGCGTGAAGTCGAGGATCCTCACATCCTCCAATGCTTTGCCCATCTAGCGTTCCCCTAAATTGATCTGCGCCGGCGCTGTACGCCCCGGTTACCGGGTTGCCGGACTGAGCAGCGCCAGCGCCACGCGACGTGCGCCGGCGATGGCGGCTTCTTCGCTTTCAAAGACAGCCTCGTCGACGACCTGCTGGTACGGCAGGAGATCGGGTTGCGCCGGATGATTTTCTTCGGCCGTGCGAATCGCCACGTAGGCGGTCCATCCTCCGTTGTGGATCAATTGCATCGCGGACAACTCGAGCCGATATTGTCCAAGTAGTTCGACGTGCATCGGATGCCTCCTGATAGATCGTCACGAGAGAAAGTCAACCGGATCGACGCGGCTGGCGCTGCGTTACGCTCCCGCCTGGGCTTCCAGCTCGGCCAGGCGTTTGCGCAGATTGCGCTCCTCCTGGAAGCGGCTGGTTTCATCGCGAATCACCGCAACGATCCCGGTCAGCTCATGTTCCGGCGAATGCAGCAGCGCCACCGTAAAGGCAATCGACAGCGAGCGCCCCGCTTTATCCACCGCGGGAACTCGCAGCACATCGTTGCCGTAACGGGTTTGCCCAGTCGCCATGGTCTGCTGATAGCCGTCCCAGTGACGTCCGCGCAAACGCTCCGGAATGATCAGGTCCAGCGACTTTCCCAGTGCCTCGCTTTGGGTGAAACCAAACATGCGCTCAGCGGCCGGATTCCATAGCGTGATATTTCCTTTGGCATCCGAAATGATGATCGCATCGCCGACGGCTGAGACCAGTTGTGCGAAATCGATGGCTGTTTGCATAGCGATACCGGAAATTGAAAAAAGCGGCGGTTCAAGTGCAGACGGCGCCCGCCTCAGGCGCCGTCCATGCAGGCTCCGAAAATGAAAATCCGGATACGTCGAGCCCTACGTGCTTGCGCCGTCAAACCGCTTTGACTTCGCGCAGGTTGAAGATTTCCTGCTGGCTATAGCCAAGACTCGCCAGCACTTCGTCCGT
>NZ_JAWRXB010001758.1:0-231 GCF_046535245.1 Paraburkholderia sp. SIMBA_030 | reverse complement strand
GCCGTTGTTTGAAAACATTTCCGTCAAATTTGGCGGCGGCAACCGTTACGGCCTGATTGGCGCGAACGGTAGTGGTAAATCCACCTTTATGAAGATCCTCGGCGGCGACTTAGAGCCGACTTTGGGTAACGTTTCCCTCGATCCCAACGAGCGCATTGGTAAGCTGCGTCAGGATCAGTTTGCCTTTGAAGAGTTCACTGTGCTGGATACGGTGATCATGGGGCATAAAGA
>NZ_JAWRXB010001757.1:0-231 GCF_046535245.1 Paraburkholderia sp. SIMBA_030 | reverse complement strand
AACTCAGCCTGTTCCTTGATGTGCTGGAAACCGGCAGTTTTTCCGCCGCCGCTCGGCGCCACCCGCTGACGCCCTCGGCCGTGGCCCGGCGCATCGACAACCTGGAAAACGCGGTGGGCAGCCGCCTGTTCACCCGCAGCACTCACGCGGTGCGTGCTACACCGGCCGGCAATGCCTTTGCCGAGCGCGCACGGCGTATCATCGAGGAACTGCGCCTGGCCCGCGCCGAAG
>NZ_JAWRXB010001756.1:0-232 GCF_046535245.1 Paraburkholderia sp. SIMBA_030 | reverse complement strand
ATCATTCCTCAGGCGAAAGAGAAGAAAGAAGTACAGATTAATTTGAATGCTGTACAGGTTATTTTAAACAGGAAAATTCAAGATTGTTTAAAGGAAGATCAATATTCTATCGAACTTTTTGATTAAGATTTTAAAGGTTTTGAAGAGATCTGGACTCAGAGTCCGGATACTCTTTCTGTTATGGGTTATATATTTTCTTATTCAGGGCGAGAAAAAGTACATCTCTACAGAG
>NZ_JAWRXB010001755.1:0-232 GCF_046535245.1 Paraburkholderia sp. SIMBA_030 | reverse complement strand
CAACTCTTCGGCGGCGTGGGCGCGCTCTTCGAGCAAGTGAAGCCGGTCTATGACCAGACCAAGGATCATCGCGTAGGTGCGCAGGAACTGGATCTCGTCGTCTCCGAATTCGCGCGGCTTCGTATCGTCTACCTGGAGGACGCCATAAGGGCGGTGGCCGGGAATGAAAATCGGCACATTAACCAGCGCCACAACCCCGGCCTGCTTCATGAAATCCGGAATGTCGAACCTG
>NZ_JAWRXB010001754.1:0-232 GCF_046535245.1 Paraburkholderia sp. SIMBA_030 | reverse complement strand
CAGCTGTTCGATCGCCGCCTTGTCGGGGATCGTGCTGACGATCGGACACTTCCAGATCATCGGATCGCCTTCGAAATACATCTGGGTGATCAGGCGCTGCGAGAAGCCGTGGCCGAAGACCGAGAAATGGATATGTGCCGGGCGCCAGTCGTTGACGCCGTTCGGCCAAGGATAGGCGCCGGGCCGCACGGTGCGGAAATAGTATCGGCCTTCCTCGTCGGTGATCGCCCGG
>NZ_JAWRXB010001753.1:0-232 GCF_046535245.1 Paraburkholderia sp. SIMBA_030 | reverse complement strand
CTGCGTTTCGCCCTCGGTCATCGTCAGGCTCGCGATCGGAATGCGCGCGGGGTCGATGCCATGCTCGCGGTAAAGCTGATAGAACTTGCGCGCGCCGCGCCCGATCAGCGTCGAAAACACCACATCGGGCTGCGCCGTGCGAATCTGCCGTACGACTTCGTCGAGCGCGGCCGGTTCGGCGTCGCTCGGCAAATAGATTTCATCGACGATTTCGCCGCCGTGCTGCTCGACC
>NZ_JAWRXB010001752.1:0-232 GCF_046535245.1 Paraburkholderia sp. SIMBA_030 | reverse complement strand
CGCTTTGCATGCGTTTTCCGACCCGATGTTCGATCTCTTCGACGATACGCCCCAACCCGATGTCGACTGGCATCCCGCCTGGCTCGCGCCCGCGGCGGCGGCCGATTATCTGGCGCGCATCGTCGCCGAAACGGACTGGCGTCAGGAGCGCATCCGCACGCCGGGCGGCTGGGTCGACCAGCCGCGACTGACCGCGTGGCAGGGCGATCCGGGCGCGGTCTATATCTACTCG
>NZ_JAWRXB010001751.1:0-232 GCF_046535245.1 Paraburkholderia sp. SIMBA_030 | reverse complement strand
CGCGCAGCAGCTGCAAGTCCCACTGGCGGCTGCGCACGTTGAAATACCCGGTGCCGGAGGCGTCGCCATACTCGCTGCAGCTACGGCCGGTGAGCCAGTAATTCAGGTAGTCGTGGGGCAGCAGGATGCGGGTGATTCGGGAAAAAATCTCGGGATGCTGCTCTTTGGTCCAGAGCAGTTTTGACACGGTGTAGCCGGGTGCGATGACGACGCCGAGGCGCTCGAGTGAACC
>NZ_JAWRXB010000167.1:0-355 GCF_046535245.1 Paraburkholderia sp. SIMBA_030 | reverse complement strand
AAGCTCATTGATGACTGCAATACATCTGATCCGTTAAAAGGCATTTTCACACCGGGAAAATCAATGTCCATAATAAAAAACCTCCTGATTTTTTTGTATATGTAACTAACCTTGGGTTAGATTACCTCAATCGTCATAATACCTATATTGCCGATATTCCAAGTCTTCTTCTTGATCGGCACGCTTGTAAAATTTCACTATGGCTTTGACTAATAGATGTACCGTCATAAGAGCAACAACTATCATCGCTAAAGGCGCAGCCACAAAGAGAAAGTATTTCACATAATGCCAAAACTCGCCCAATCTCGCGTCAGTGAAAAACGTTGTAAATTTAATCATCATTCTCACCCTTTTG
>NZ_JAWRXB010001750.1:0-232 GCF_046535245.1 Paraburkholderia sp. SIMBA_030 | reverse complement strand
GCTGGTACCCCAGGAATCTGGTGGTCACGGCTTCAACCGAGGTCAACCACTTCACGCTCGCCATGCCGTACCAGCCTGGAACCAGTAGCCGCAGCGGGTAGCCGTGCTGGAGGGGCAGAGGTTCGCCGTT
Source organism: Paraburkholderia sp. SIMBA_030 (assembly GCF_046535245.1). NCBI lineage: Bacteria > Pseudomonadati > Pseudomonadota > Betaproteobacteria > Burkholderiales > Burkholderiaceae > Paraburkholderia > Paraburkholderia sp. SIMBA_030. The sequence continues at coordinate 102 of NZ_JAWRXB010001750.1, read as the reverse complement.
CATCGCGTAGACCAGCATGACATCGGGATGCATCGCTTCCTCGATGGTCAGGCTGCGGGCGTACGGTTCTTCCACGCCGCCCTGAATGCCGCTGTCCGCGCC
>NZ_JAWRXB010001749.1:0-232 GCF_046535245.1 Paraburkholderia sp. SIMBA_030 | reverse complement strand
TCCGGCGCTAGAATCGCGCCCGCTTTTCATCGGCGAACCGCATGCTGCCCGACGTGAACTCCTCCCACCGCGACACCGATCGCTTCAACGTGTCGTTCAAGGCGCTCGGCGAATTGATCGAGACGGTCGGCACGCCGCACTTCGTGCCGCGTCTCGCGCAACTGCTGAACGATGTGGTGCCGCTCGACGTCGCGCACATCGAACGTCCGCGCGTCGATGGCGCGATGCCGAC
>NZ_JAWRXB010001748.1:0-232 GCF_046535245.1 Paraburkholderia sp. SIMBA_030 | reverse complement strand
GACGCCGGCGCGTCAGGCAGAACTCGACGTGCTGCGCACGCGCCTCGTCGATGCAGTGAAGACGATCAAGACTTCGAAGATCGGTCAGGTGTCGGGCGGCTCCGCGTTGTATGAGTTGCCATGGTACATCGTGATCGGCAATCCCGGAGCGGGCAAGAGCAGCGCCGTGCTCAATTCGGGCTTGCAATTCCCCATCGCCGACAAGAACAGTGCGGTGATTCACGGCATTGGC
>NZ_JAWRXB010001747.1:0-232 GCF_046535245.1 Paraburkholderia sp. SIMBA_030 | reverse complement strand
ACTCTGCGACTGGCGAAGTATTTAACTTATTGGCGGAAGATGTTGCCCTAAGCGCTGCCGTAGCACTTGGCGCTGACAAGCTTATATTCTTAGGTGAAGAAGCGGGTATCAACGACGACGATCGTTTATTACGTGAAATGATTCCAAACGAAGTTGATCGTTTCTTACGTGATCGCGATTTAAATTGTGAAATCAATTATTTCTTGAACTGTGCAAGTTTGGCCTGTCGTCA
>NZ_JAWRXB010001746.1:0-232 GCF_046535245.1 Paraburkholderia sp. SIMBA_030 | reverse complement strand
ATGGGCTGGTTCCAAAAGCGCGCATTGTCGCAATGGCCACAGCTGGAGTAGAACCACGTATTATGGGATTTGCTCCAGCTCCTGCTACTAAGAAGGTTCTTAAGCTTGCTGGATTAAGCATTCAACAGATGGATATTATAGAGATTAACGAAGCTTTCGCTTCTCAGGGTTTGGCAATAATGAGAGATTTGGGTCTTTCAGACAATGATCCGCGAGTTAATCCTAATGGTGG
>NZ_JAWRXB010001745.1:0-232 GCF_046535245.1 Paraburkholderia sp. SIMBA_030 | reverse complement strand
CGTATTGTCGCAGCAGTGGCAAAACAAGCCACATTGGTATGGTCAGTTTGAGCTGCGCAAACGTTACCCTGAGTTGTCATTGGTCACAGATGACTTCTATCAGCATATGGCGGTTGGTTATGATGATAGCGGGGTTAAAGAGCGCTTATTTTTTGCACTAGAGCCAATAGGGCTGCGTCTGTTTGGTCATATTGATCGGCAGTTTGACGCAGTACAAGGCGGGCAAGTAGAG
>NZ_JAWRXB010000166.1:0-355 GCF_046535245.1 Paraburkholderia sp. SIMBA_030 | reverse complement strand
CCTTTCAGACTCTTATGTGGAAGAATCTTTCCTTGAACATGAATTGACAAACGAACTTGATAAATCAAAAGCGATTATGCAAGAGCAGCGGAACGAAATGAAAGGTATCCTTGATGAAATCGCAGATATACTGCCGCTCGATCTCTTTTCAACCGATAACGCGGATCAAAAATTAGATGATTCTGATACAACAAAAAGAGATACAATACAAAAAATTGGTGAGCTGGATAACAACCTTTCAAATGAATATGGGCTGTCAGAAGCTAATGAGGCGTTCATTATGGCAGATTTTCAGGCATTACAAGATGCGACAGGTAAAGGCAAAAACGCCACCCCGCTCAACTATAATGCCAAG
>NZ_JAWRXB010001744.1:0-232 GCF_046535245.1 Paraburkholderia sp. SIMBA_030 | reverse complement strand
CTACGAACAAGACGAAGAGCAATAAATACAGCCTACTTAACACAGTACTAAAAAACATCAGTACAGTACCAAAAAAGCGCCCTGACATAGTATCAGGGCGCTTTTTATTTAGAGAATCGTTTAACTATATCGACCATACGACGTGTCTAGTAGTCAAAAACATAGCAATTCATTTTAAGCTTTTAGTACCGTATAAACAGGTACTGGGAACTCGCCATGCAAATCGACCAAG
>NZ_JAWRXB010001743.1:0-232 GCF_046535245.1 Paraburkholderia sp. SIMBA_030 | reverse complement strand
ATGCCTTCTTTTTCGAGCACGAGCACCGCTGCGTCGACGGCTCTCATCTTGGCCATGAATGTCTCCTGGAAGTCTGTAAAGCGGATTGGTGTTAGGCACACTTTAAGACTGCATCTAAGGTTTGATAAGATCATTCAAGGTCGCTTATTCCAAAACAAAAAGTATGGAATGCGGGTGGGACGCCCAGTGGGGCGCGTTGCGGCGAGAGGCCCGTGCCACAGCACCTGGAGAC
>NZ_JAWRXB010001742.1:0-232 GCF_046535245.1 Paraburkholderia sp. SIMBA_030 | reverse complement strand
GTATTGTTTTATAAGTCGCATAAAAAACTTTCACGCCTTTTTAGTCCAAATCGTCACTCGCTAGTAATAACATATGGGTGGCGATTTTTTGTGGTTTGATGTACAATCTGCGCCCGCATTATTGCCGCCATGACTCCCGTTATCAGTCGACAATAACCGAGAGAATGAAAAGTAAATCTCACGATATTTTTACAAAAATTTTATTATTGACTGCATTTGCGTCTAACCCTTA
>NZ_JAWRXB010001741.1:0-232 GCF_046535245.1 Paraburkholderia sp. SIMBA_030 | reverse complement strand
CATAAGCGTATGGTTGATATCGTTCAGCCAACTGACAAAACTGTGGATGCGCTAATGAAATTAGATTTAGCGGCGGGTGTTGACGTTCAAATTGCTTTGGGTTAATGCACATTAAACACCCAACCCATTAATATAAGATATAAAGAGGTCTAAAATGGCGATCGGTTTAGTCGGTAAAAAGTGCGGCATGACCCGTGTCTTCACTGAAACAGGCGCATCTATCCCTGTAACA
>NZ_JAWRXB010001740.1:0-232 GCF_046535245.1 Paraburkholderia sp. SIMBA_030 | reverse complement strand
ACGCCGACGTCGACACGTCGCGCGCGACAAACAGCTTGTTGAGCAGCGTGCGCCACATGCCCACGTCGACCATCACGGCCTGCGGCTCGCCCTTCAGCACGAGGTTCACGTTGCCCGGCCGCTGCGCCTGCTTGTTGTACGCCTCGATCTGCTCATGCGTCGCGAAATACTGCTCGGGCTTCGCCGCGCCGTTGCGCAGGCCGAACTGGACGACGGTGGCCGCCGACAGGCC
>NZ_JAWRXB010001739.1:0-232 GCF_046535245.1 Paraburkholderia sp. SIMBA_030 | reverse complement strand
ATAGTCATAGAAACGATTACCATTAATGTCAATCCTACTGGTAATGCAACTAGAAACCCTTCTAACCAGCCATTTAAAAAGGCTGTTTGGTTGGTAAAACCAATCGTCTTTGAGGCAGTACTAAAGGCCAACATAGACTCCATTATACAAGCCATCAACACACCTGTAATGAGATTGCGCTTGTACGCTTTGGTATTAGGTAGCTTATGATTGATAAATTTTGTGACCAGAC
>NZ_JAWRXB010001738.1:0-232 GCF_046535245.1 Paraburkholderia sp. SIMBA_030 | reverse complement strand
CGGCGTTGACGCGGATCGCTTGGGCCATATTGGCGAAAGCGCTGCAAAATGCCGATTACCTTCAACAAAGGCTTCACGTGCCGTGCCCTCGAGGGCAGTAGCGACATCGACGAAGACCTCTTCCCGTTCCTCAATGCTGAGGTCTACGATATTCCTGATCTGCTCTTCCATATCCATCTCACTCTAAACAGACGATCGACAGCGACCGAGCTCATCGAGCCTCGATCGCCCG
>NZ_JAWRXB010001737.1:0-232 GCF_046535245.1 Paraburkholderia sp. SIMBA_030 | reverse complement strand
CTTGCAGACGGTACCCCGGTGGACATCGTCCTGAACCCGCTTGGTGTTCCGGGTCGAATGAACGTTGGCCAGGTCTTGGAAACCCACCTCGGTTGGGTTGCCAAGACCGGTTGGAAGATCGAAGGCGAGCCGGAGTGGGTCAAGAACCTGCCCAACCTGCCCCGTGAAACCGGCCAGACCACCGTTGCCACCCCGGTGTTCGATGGCGCCCGTGAAGAAGAAATCACCGGCC
>NZ_JAWRXB010001736.1:0-232 GCF_046535245.1 Paraburkholderia sp. SIMBA_030 | reverse complement strand
CACTGGCCTTGTCAAAACGCTCGTTGACGATGTAGGGGCCGCCGAACGCTTGCTTGATCAGTGGGCCGATGCTGTCGTCGGCGTCTTTCTCCCGCGAGCAGATGAAGGCGATGCCGCGCTTGCCCAGTTCACGGGCGACGTAGGTGAAGGTCTCGGCCCGGTCGGCGTCGCCCATGTCGTGTGAGTCGGCACGCGGCGCCAGGTGCACGCCCACGCGGTTTGCCCCCCACAC
>NZ_JAWRXB010000165.1:0-356 GCF_046535245.1 Paraburkholderia sp. SIMBA_030 | reverse complement strand
GCCTTCGGCATGGAAATCCGTGGCGTGCCGAAGGAAGAGCGCGAGAAGGCGATCAAGCAGGTTTCCGAGATGCTGCAGATCGGCCATCTACTGGATCGTAAGCCGAGCCAGCTTTCCGGCGGCCAGCGCCAGCGCATTGCGATTGCACGGGCGCTGGTGTTGAAGCCGGCGTTGATTCTGCTGGATGAGCCGACGTCGGCGCTGGACCGGACGGTGCAGCGGCAGGTGGTGGAGTTGCTGCGCAGCCTGCAGCAGAAGTACAACCTGACCTACCTGTTCATCAGCCACGACCTGGCAGTGGTCAAGGCGTTGAGCCATCAGCTGATGGTGATCAAGCAGGGGCAGGTGGTGGAGCA
>NZ_JAWRXB010001735.1:0-232 GCF_046535245.1 Paraburkholderia sp. SIMBA_030 | reverse complement strand
CCCCTCCCCCGTGTTGAACTGACGGGCGTCCACGTCTCCGAGCTGGAGGATCCCACAATGTTCCTCTACGGCGGCGAGCTTCTGCTCACCGTTGGACTGCAGCTCACCGGTCTGGATGGAGACGCGCGCCAAGAAGCGGCCGAGAACTATGTCCAGCGCTTGGTGGACGGCGGCGTGGCTGCACTGGGCCTCGGCTTGGGTTCAGGGCATGCCATGGTGCCGGACGAACTCC
>NZ_JAWRXB010001734.1:0-232 GCF_046535245.1 Paraburkholderia sp. SIMBA_030 | reverse complement strand
CGTAAGAAAAAATCGTAGTCTGATTTTATTGACGTAATAATTTAGTCTTATCATTGCTCAGTTGCTTTAGCCTAAAAAGTTACATACTAACGCTTTGAATCAGCCATGCGGTGTAGCCCATAAAGAAAAGTACCAACGTAGCGCCCGACGTACGACCGAATTGGCGTTTTGTTTTAAAGGCAAATACGCACAGGGTAACTAGCAATATCGTCAAGAGTCCCATCGCCATCAC
>NZ_JAWRXB010001733.1:0-232 GCF_046535245.1 Paraburkholderia sp. SIMBA_030 | reverse complement strand
GCCCGGTTTCATACCGGTTGCGGGGGCAATCATGGTGAAGTCCTCTGCTTTGGCGCTTGGAGTAAACAGCGCGCCTACCGGGTTCTATTGAAGGACAAAAGGTGGCGCCCGATCGGCGCGTCGATCAGGGCGATATCGGGTCGCTTGCGGGAAATGTTTCTTCAACCGCTTCGTCCAGCTTCGAATCGCTAACGTGGCGGTCATGCATCGCCATGCTGCGTTCACAATGACA
>NZ_JAWRXB010001732.1:0-232 GCF_046535245.1 Paraburkholderia sp. SIMBA_030 | reverse complement strand
CAGGGGCTTAAAGAAGATAAACGTTAGCACACTGCGAGCGAGGCGACGACCATTATTGTCGATTAAATTGTGTCTGCGGCTTGACCTTCCCGTAAGGGGAAGGACTATGCTCAACGTTTGATTTTGTTTCGCCTGCTTAAGAATAAGGAAATAACTATGCAACGTCGTGATTTCTTAAAATATTCCGTCGCGCTGGGTGTGGCTTCGGCTTTGCCGCTGTGGAACCGCGCAG
>NZ_JAWRXB010001731.1:0-232 GCF_046535245.1 Paraburkholderia sp. SIMBA_030 | reverse complement strand
CGGAAGGCGGGCGCATAAGCATCGACGGCCAGGATTTGCTTGCGCTGCCGGAATATATTACCGGCAGACGGATTTCTTACGTATCGTCAGATACCTACTTTTTCCACGGCACGCTGAAAGACAACATCCTCTACGGCCTCAAGCACGCGCCGCTGACGGATCCGGGCTACCAGGGCCAGGATGCCCTCGAATTCAAATGGCGAAACGCGGAGGCGCTACGCGCCGGAAACCC
>NZ_JAWRXB010001730.1:0-232 GCF_046535245.1 Paraburkholderia sp. SIMBA_030 | reverse complement strand
CTTATTTCTACAATATGGGCTAACTTCCTATAACAGAACAAAAAGTATTATTTTTTTGAAAAGCTAATGGTAAAACTTTTGAAAGAAAACTCAGTGAAATAGTCTTTCATCTTCACCAAATCCACACTTTGACATCGAAATTGCATCCAAATTTTCTTTAATAATTAAAAAAAACTATGCATTTAGTTCATTTGATAGATGCATTATATAAAAATAAAATCAACAAAATTAC
>NZ_JAWRXB010001729.1:0-232 GCF_046535245.1 Paraburkholderia sp. SIMBA_030 | reverse complement strand
ACCATGTTCCATGGGAGGCTGGAGAGCGCATCGGGCACACTCAGTTACATCGACGCCGGTCATGGACTGGGGCTGTATGTTCCTGCCGACGGCGCCGCGCAACGACTCGTTTCAGCAGGCCCACCCGTGGGGATACTCGAAGACCAGCACTGGCCGGCGGCCGAACTCGAGCTCGGGCCCGGCGACTCCTTGGTGATCGTCAGTGACGGTGTCCTGGATGCCCATAACTCCC
>NZ_JAWRXB010000164.1:0-356 GCF_046535245.1 Paraburkholderia sp. SIMBA_030 | reverse complement strand
AATGATCAATTTTATTTATGTATTGGTTTAAATAATCATCAGAAGGGAAACAATTATTTGGAAATATTCTGTCTCCTTTATCAGAATTCATTAACTCAATCCATTTCTCTAGCGTCATTTTACCTTCTTTAATTAAATGAGGTATAAATATTACATTACTCACTAAAAATCCCCCCGATAACTTGCAATTTATTATTTTTTATCATGCATACTACCAATGAATATTAAAGTAGTCTATTATTCAACAATAAAAAGAAATAGAGCTCAAACAAAGAGAGCTCTATTCTTATAATAATATGGAATAACATGTGATGGAAGAGGATTGTCTATTAGGGGTTATATTCACTACACTTTTG
>NZ_JAWRXB010001728.1:0-232 GCF_046535245.1 Paraburkholderia sp. SIMBA_030 | reverse complement strand
GGGATGAATCGAAATATTAAAAAGATGTATCTCAGGTTTTAACACAACAAACTTAAACGGTATGAGTAAACATATCTATCGAGATGTATTCATCAAATTTACTGTGTTAAAACCTCTCAAACAATCCTGGCAGCAGCTTCAGCAGCTTGCAAAGCATCAATGGTCGCTTGATAGCTTATTTGCGCAAGATGTCAGCCGTGCTGCCAGCTTTAGTACGCGAGCTGGCGCGTTG
>NZ_JAWRXB010001727.1:0-233 GCF_046535245.1 Paraburkholderia sp. SIMBA_030 | reverse complement strand
AGCGCAACTTCCTTGGTGGCACGGTCTCCATTGCCGTCGCCTATGGGATCTTCTTCGGGACGCTTGTTTTGCTGCCGCAGTGGATGCAGGAGTACCTCGGCTACCGGGCAGTCGATGCGGGACTCGCGACCGCGCCGCTGGGCATTTTCGCGGTGATCGGCGCGCCGATCATGGGCAAGCTCCTGCCGCGTTCCGACGCGCGCATTATCGGCACGTTTGCGTTCATTGGCTTC
>NZ_JAWRXB010001726.1:0-233 GCF_046535245.1 Paraburkholderia sp. SIMBA_030 | reverse complement strand
GGTTGATATCATTCGCCAGCAACGTTTTTAAACGGTTACGCTTCATTCCGCGAATGACCGGAGACTCTCCTTTCCAGAAGTAGCCATGATGCACAATGACCGCATCCGCGCCCAGACGCACTGCCTCATCGAGCAAAGCCTGGCAGGCGGTGACACCGGTAACAATTTTTTGCACCGTCTCTTTGCCTTCCACCTGCAAACCATTCGGCGCGTAATCACTAATCGCCGCGCTG
>NZ_JAWRXB010001725.1:0-233 GCF_046535245.1 Paraburkholderia sp. SIMBA_030 | reverse complement strand
TCCGGTCCTTGCGCTCAGATATCGCGTGCTGGTGCCGCCGGGCAAGGTCGCACGCGTGACGTTCTGGACAGTAGTGGCCGAGTCGCGAGCGCTGTTGCTCGATCTGGTAGACAAACACCATGACCGCAACGCGTTCGACCGCGCCAAAACGCTAGCCTGGACGCAGGCTCAGGTGCAGTTGCGTCATCTCGATGTCGAAGCCGACGAGGCTGCGGATTTTCAGCGCCTCGCCG
>NZ_JAWRXB010001724.1:0-233 GCF_046535245.1 Paraburkholderia sp. SIMBA_030 | reverse complement strand
GACGGCGCGTTGCAACTGCTCGGCAGCTACAGCAGCCTTATCGTGTTGCCGCCCAAGACGAAGGATTCGAATGAATACGTCGAAGAACGCGTGGGCAGAATCTGGAAGGCTACGTCTGAGGGCTACCAGGGCCTTCCCGACGCACAGGCAGATATCGGTCTGTACACGAATTCTGGCGTAGACATTCAGGTGCGGCAGTCTGCCCTCCTGCGTCAAGGCTACGTATCGACCCC
>NZ_JAWRXB010001723.1:0-233 GCF_046535245.1 Paraburkholderia sp. SIMBA_030 | reverse complement strand
CTCATGCAATGAGGAGTTTTTATAATTCTATAAGTGGTGTGTTTATCGATTCTAGCGTACCAATTCTTACCGCGCGCGCAATGCGTAAGCACAAGAGCCTAGTGCAACATTCAGCTCGATTGTCTCCGTCTACGGTGTCGAAATCGCTTAATCACACGGAAGTCGTAAATGCGTTGTATTACGCAGAGGGGACACTCGAGCAGCAGATGAAGGAGTTCGGTCTGTTCTGGAAA
>NZ_JAWRXB010000163.1:0-356 GCF_046535245.1 Paraburkholderia sp. SIMBA_030 | reverse complement strand
CGGCCGCGTGATGCGCGAACGCGGGCGCCGTGTCCTCGTGCTCGACCGGCAGCGCGACCCAGGTCTGGATCCCGTGCACCGGCTGCTCGAGCGGCCGGTCCTCGTCGGGCGAACGCTCCGCGTGGACGATGCCGCGTCCGGCCGTCATCCAGTTCACGTCGCCGGGCACGATCTTCTGCCGGAAGCCGAGGCTGTCGTGATGCATCAGCGTGCCGTCGAACAGGTAGGTGACGGTCGCGAGACCGATGTGCGGATGCGGCAGCACGTCGATGCCGCTGCCGGCGGGCAGCACGGCCGGCCCCATTTCGTCGAAGAAGATGAACGGGCCGACGAGGCGCGCGGCGCGCGCGGGCAGC
>NZ_JAWRXB010001722.1:0-233 GCF_046535245.1 Paraburkholderia sp. SIMBA_030 | reverse complement strand
ACATGAAGGAGCACAAGCACGACTTCCACACCCATCGCGGTTTGCTGGCCATGGTTGGTCGTCGCAAGCGCATGCTTTCCTACCTGAAGAACACTGACATCGCCCGCTACCGTTCGCTCATCGAGAGCCTCGGCCTGCGTCGCTAGTCTGCCTTTAGGGGTGGCCCGGACCCCGGCGGAACGGGCCACCTTCTTCACCAAAAACTAAAAACAGGAATCAACCGCATCGCGCAT
>NZ_JAWRXB010001721.1:0-233 GCF_046535245.1 Paraburkholderia sp. SIMBA_030 | reverse complement strand
CCAGTACGCTTCTTCGTGAGTTGGATCAATGGCTTCAGCTGCTGCATGACCTGCGCCGCCACCAACGATAGCACCAATACGGTGAAGTTGCCAATCATTCCTTTTCACGGTTGGTTGCCAGATGCGCATGCGCAGGCACCAACGGCAGGTTCGGTGGATTTGGCAGGTGTACTCATCAAGACTGCTGCATATGGTTTGATTCGTTTTGTGTTGCCGCTATTTCCAGCAGCGTC
>NZ_JAWRXB010001720.1:0-233 GCF_046535245.1 Paraburkholderia sp. SIMBA_030 | reverse complement strand
CGCACGAGCCGCACGAGACCCCGTGGGTCGTGTGGGTGCCGCTGGTCCTGCTGGCGATTCCGTCGGTGATCATCGGCGCGATCGCGATCGGCCCGATGCTGTTCGGCGACTTCTTCCAGCACGGCGTCGCATTCGACAAGGTGATCTTCATCGGCGCGAACCATCCGGCACTGGCCGAGATGGCCGAAGAGTTCCACGGCTGGGTCGGCATGGGCCTGCACTCGGTGTCGGGC
>NZ_JAWRXB010001719.1:0-233 GCF_046535245.1 Paraburkholderia sp. SIMBA_030 | reverse complement strand
GATAATTGGGGTCAAACGCTTAATTTAATTGTCTGATCAATCGTTTAATAAATATATGTTGCTAGCTATATTAAAAAGCTATATTGAAATTAATGCTCAGCCCACTCGACTGAGTTTAAATCAACACCTTCTTGGTACATATCCCAAAGTGGTCATAGGGCACGTAGTTTGTCAACAGCTTCATGCATCTGTTTGATAACAGTATCGATGTCTTCGTCAGTAGTATAACGGCC
>NZ_JAWRXB010001718.1:0-233 GCF_046535245.1 Paraburkholderia sp. SIMBA_030 | reverse complement strand
CACTTTGCCCTGGCCCGCGAACAGTTTCATGCCCGCGTTCTGCGCAAACAGACTGAGTTTCTCGCGCGCGCTGGCGATCAGCGATTTGCCGGTCGCCACGTGCGTGCTCTGTCCGCTCGCGAGGCTAATCTGATGATCGGCGGCGATGTGCGTGGATTGCTGGGTCGACAACGCAATGCCCGCAGGGCTCGCCATGAGCATCACGGGCTGCGAAAACGCGTTTGCGCTGCCCG
>NZ_JAWRXB010001717.1:0-233 GCF_046535245.1 Paraburkholderia sp. SIMBA_030 | reverse complement strand
CCTTGCTGGGGCTGGTGACGAACCTGGGGATTGGTTCGCTGCAAGTGTCTTCCGGGTTGGAAAACCTGTTCGGCATGGAGCACAGCAACACCAACCTGCTGATCGTGATCATTGTGATGAGCACCGTGGCGACCATCGCCGCTGTGTCCGGTGTGGAAAACGGTATCCGCCGTTTGTCCAACCTGAACATCGTGCTGTTCAGCGGTTTGCTGATTTTCGTCCTGTTGTTCGGC
>NZ_JAWRXB010001716.1:0-233 GCF_046535245.1 Paraburkholderia sp. SIMBA_030 | reverse complement strand
AGCTCTTCGCCTTTTCCCGACGAAGACAGGATCGCTACCTTGTAGCCGTCCTTAGCCAGGCGTTTTGCAGCCGCAGCACCCATGCCGCTACCGCCCGCCGTCACCAGTGCTACCTTATCAACCGACATGCATGCCTCCATTGCAGAAGCGCACCGGACTGGCCGGCGCGCCGTTATATGACGGCAGCCGTGATATCACTCCGGTTCTGCAAAGGCGAGCGCTGCAACGGCTAC
>NZ_JAWRXB010001715.1:0-233 GCF_046535245.1 Paraburkholderia sp. SIMBA_030 | reverse complement strand
CCTCGTGCGGCGCGCGCTGCCCGGCGCGCTGGCGTGGCTGATCGCGCTGCTGCTGTTCTTCCCGATCTTCTGGATGGCGATCACCGCGTTCAAGACCGAGCAGCAGGCCTACGCGTCGACGCTGTTCTTCGTGCCGACGTTCGACAGCTTCCGCGAGGTGTTCGCGCGCAGCAACTACTTCGGCTTCGCGTGGAACTCGGTGCTGATCTCGGCGGGCGTCACGCTGATCTCGC
>NZ_JAWRXB010001714.1:0-233 GCF_046535245.1 Paraburkholderia sp. SIMBA_030 | reverse complement strand
ATCGCTTCCTGTATCGCGACCTCAACGATCTGCTCGCACGCAACCGCACGCTCGAAACACACTTCAAGCAGATAATCAGCCACAAGGTGCGCTTCGCCAGCCAGTTCTGCGAGCAGCTCGTGGCCGACAACGAAATGGTCGCGACGCCCGACGAGCTCAAGGTCATCGCAACCAACATCGGCGTAATCGCGACCTACTGGCTGTCGTATCAGTTCGTGATGAATCCGCGCAAG
>NZ_JAWRXB010000162.1:0-356 GCF_046535245.1 Paraburkholderia sp. SIMBA_030 | reverse complement strand
GGATACGCCTTTGAGGACTTCGGTTGCACCGAAGGACTTCCTTACGTTGGTGATATCGACCTGGCCGCGGGCGGCTGTCCTGGAACCGACCAGCGGCGGAGCCACGTGGCCGGCACCTGCCGAAGCGGCCGCCGTCGTCGATTCTTTGCGTGCAGCGGTGATGCTCATCGGGCGTCCTTCGTGGGAGAAGCGGCAACGTGGGTGGCGAAGAATTTACGGGCCTTCTGCAGCGGCGTGAGTGGCAGGTTCCGCAAAGCGCCCTTGGAGAAATGGCGCTCGATGTAGTACTGGAAGACGCTGAGCACCGAGGTGATCACCACGTACCAGAGCGTGGCAACGAGCAGGAGCGGCAACAC
>NZ_JAWRXB010001713.1:0-233 GCF_046535245.1 Paraburkholderia sp. SIMBA_030 | reverse complement strand
ATGCGGGGCGTGGCGACGTCGTCGTGCTCGCGCTGCCGCGCGGCGGCGTGCCGGTGGCATACCAGGTCGCGCTGGCGCTGCGCGCGCCGCTCGACGTGCTGGTCGTGCGCAAGCTCGGCATGCCGTCCGATCCCGAATTCGCGATCGGCGCGATCGCGACCGGCGGGGTGATCCACCTGCAACACGCGGCGATTCGCGCGATGGGCGTGACCGATGGCCAGCTGGCCGACGTG
>NZ_JAWRXB010001712.1:0-233 GCF_046535245.1 Paraburkholderia sp. SIMBA_030 | reverse complement strand
GCAAACGTGACGTATAAAATAGACTTGAGTGTCGACACCACATCACCCATACCGCGCATGTAAGACATCTCGCTGATGCTGGCTTGCGTCTCATAGCTGACACCGCCCTTAAAGAAATAACTAAAATAGGTCACAAAGGTCAAAATACCCATACCGCCAATTTGTATCAGCCCCATAATAATGACTTGGCCAAAAGTCGTAAAATAGGTGGCAGTATCCACTACGATAAGCCC
>NZ_JAWRXB010001711.1:0-233 GCF_046535245.1 Paraburkholderia sp. SIMBA_030 | reverse complement strand
GGCGCAGAAGATGGGCAAGCCGGTCGCCGCGATCAATCTCGGACGCACGCGCGCCGATGAGTTGCTGTCGCTGAAAGTGGAAGCGCCATGCGGCGACGCGCTCGCCGCGCTCGCGGCGCGTCTCGCGGTCAGCTGATGCACGCACGTGCGCGCCAGCTTCATGTCAATTCACAAGGAACGCCGATGCTCACGTCGATAGAAGAACTGGAAGCGCTGTACGGGCAGCCGCACGA
>NZ_JAWRXB010001710.1:0-233 GCF_046535245.1 Paraburkholderia sp. SIMBA_030 | reverse complement strand
CTCAGAAATGCTCTGAGGTTCATTTTTTATGTCTGTAAAAGATGCTTTTAAATGTTATTCATCCATTTGGTTTAATATGTTTTCCAGTTGCTTGGCATGGCGTCCATAGATGTACTTTGTCCATAAAACTATACTTACCACGAATAAAAGTGTCCCGATCAAAACAACAATTATTAAAGAGGCTTGATTGGTGGTGGTAAGTTCGGATAGATCCTGTCCTTTCTGTTCCAAAG
>NZ_JAWRXB010001709.1:0-233 GCF_046535245.1 Paraburkholderia sp. SIMBA_030 | reverse complement strand
AAGAAACATCTCCAAAGTAAATAAAAACTTAAAAGACTGTTTTCTGCCTGCCTGAGGATATCCATCTCATAAATCTTCCGATTTTAAGGGGATTTTCAAACGCTTGTTGAAAAAGAAATATTAATTTAGCATTTATATATAAGCCTCATCCGGGCATTACCATTTAATAAAAAAAAGAAGACATTACCAATGCAGAATAAGAATATACAAATTATAAACACAGAAATTTTATC
>NZ_JAWRXB010001708.1:0-233 GCF_046535245.1 Paraburkholderia sp. SIMBA_030 | reverse complement strand
CGGCGCGAAGGTCATCGTCCTGATGCAGGGTGCCGCCCTCTACAAGGGCATCTGAACAAATCGAGGGAGTGGAAAATGAACGGGAATTCGTCGGCGCTGCCAGGCTGCACCACCAAGAACCGCGGCATGGCCGCAACGCTGATTGCTTGCAGCTTGCTCTCGGCCTGCCAGTCCGCTCCGCCGCCGACCGAAATGTCGCCCTGTCACGGGTCATTGCGGGGTTGGGGCATGGC
>NZ_JAWRXB010001707.1:0-233 GCF_046535245.1 Paraburkholderia sp. SIMBA_030 | reverse complement strand
GCCGCATCCGCGTGTGCCGTCAGCGCCGCCGCGCTGAACGGTGTGCCGACGCGCGTCATTGCGGCACCGCCGTATGCATGATCTCGTTCGCGAAGTGCAGCAGCGCCGCCGCCGAAAACGGCGCGGCGATCACGATCGCGACTGTCACCGCAATCAGCTTCACGCCGTGCGAAAGCGTCTGATCCTGCATCGACGTGATCGCCTGCAGGAACGACACGCCGAGTCCCACGAGC
>NZ_JAWRXB010001706.1:0-233 GCF_046535245.1 Paraburkholderia sp. SIMBA_030 | reverse complement strand
CCAGATCGGCAGCCGCTGATCGCGCAACGGCATCGTCCGCCTGGCGTCGCTTGCCGGGAAGTCGCGCTGTTTTCGCGCGGTTGACGCGTTCGCGATTGCGCCGTTATCGGCGTCGCTACGTAGGCATCGCGAAGCGTCAGGACCGATTGCTCGCACCCGCTTGATCGCGCCCTTTTCTGCCGTTTAGCGCGTTACTCCGCGTCCCCACATTCCCGCTGCCGGTTTCCCGCGCG
>NZ_JAWRXB010001705.1:0-233 GCF_046535245.1 Paraburkholderia sp. SIMBA_030 | reverse complement strand
CGGTCGGTTGCGACCCGATGAGCGTGCTATATCACTTCAAGTCGAAGGACGGCCTGACCCGTGCGATCGCGAATGCGCTGTCGCGCTCGCTGGTACCGGTCGACGACACGCTGCCATGGCGCGAGCGGCTGCGCGATCTCGCGCGCCAGTACCGCGCGCTCGCGCTGCGCTACCCGGCCGCATTCGCGCTGCTGCAGCGGCACATGAGCACCGGGCCGGCCGATCTCGCGCAC
>NZ_JAWRXB010001704.1:0-233 GCF_046535245.1 Paraburkholderia sp. SIMBA_030 | reverse complement strand
AGCGGCGAGGTGATCGCGCGAATCTACGATGCGTCGCGCACGGGCGTTGCGCCGGTCGAATATCGAGCACGCCGTGGCGGCCTGCTTGCGGCGCGGCATTTTCCGGGGCTTGTGCGGATCGGCGATACGGTTGCGGTGGTGGCCGATGTGGTCGAGCGCGGCATACCGGTGAGCGTCTGAGCGCGATGAAACTCGACCGCTACGACCTGGCGATTCTGCGCATTCTTGCGCGC
>NZ_JAWRXB010001703.1:0-233 GCF_046535245.1 Paraburkholderia sp. SIMBA_030 | reverse complement strand
CCACGGCAAGCACCGCGACGCCCGCGCGCGTGAACTCCCTCGACGAAATCACCGTGCTCGACGCGTTCAAGGTCGGCTGTGCGCAATGCTTCGCGCTGATTCCCGGCATGTCGCGCTCGGGCTCGACCATCATCGGCGCGATGCTGTTCGGTCTCGAACGGCGCGTCGCCACCGAGTTCTCGTTCTTTCTCGCGATTCCGGTGATTTTCGGCGCGACGCTCTACGAACTGCAC
>NZ_JAWRXB010001702.1:0-233 GCF_046535245.1 Paraburkholderia sp. SIMBA_030 | reverse complement strand
ATGCTCAAAGATTGAGCAAAAGCCCTACTCGATGTTGAAGGCCGGGCCGATCTGCGGCAGGGCGTCGAACCCCCAACCGAAGTAGGTCGACGAGAAGTACCAAGCGCCGTAGACGATCGCCGAAACCACCGTCGTCGTCGAGAAGACGAACAGCGCCCGGAAGCGCGTCGGAGCGCTGGGTACCGTGCCGAGCACGATCTCGTTATCATCCGCCTGGGTGCGCAGACCGATCG
>NZ_JAWRXB010001701.1:0-233 GCF_046535245.1 Paraburkholderia sp. SIMBA_030 | reverse complement strand
ATAACTGAGCAGGTACGGTTCGAAACAAAAAAGCCGGCGTTTGCAAAGCAACGCCGGCTTTTTGGCCGATGTGAATTCGTGGTCGTGAATTCGCCGTCGAATCAGCCGCGCATCACGCGCTCAACGTATGAACCGCATTCGATTCCGTCACGGCGAGATCGCGCAGGCGGCCATCGTGAACGCCATACACCCATCCATGAATGTCGAGCCGCTGGCCGCGTCGCCACGCATCC
>NZ_JAWRXB010000161.1:0-357 GCF_046535245.1 Paraburkholderia sp. SIMBA_030 | reverse complement strand
CAACCCGTTGTCCATCGACTACGCCTGTCGGCCTCGCCTTAGGTCCCGACTTACCCAGGGCAGATTAGCTTGACCCTGGAACCCTTGATCATTCGGCGGACGGGTTTCTCACCCGTCTTTCGCTACTCATGCCTGCATTCTCACTCGTGTAGGCTCCACCGCTGGTTTCCACCGCGACTTCACTGCCCACACGACGCTCCCCTACCACTCCACACCCCTGAACCACGAAGGCTAGGGCAATGTGTGAAATCCACAACTTCGGCGGTGTACTTGAGCCCCGCTACATTGTCGGCGCGGAATCACTTGACCAGTGAGCTATTACGCACTCTTTCAAGGATGGCTGCTTCTAAGCCAACC
>NZ_JAWRXB010001700.1:0-233 GCF_046535245.1 Paraburkholderia sp. SIMBA_030 | reverse complement strand
GCACGCTACTCGATGCCGTGGTCGCCGATCCGGACCGGCCGCTCAGCGCGCTTGCGTTGTGGAGCGATGCGGAGCGGAACCTGCTGACAATCGAGCGGAACCGGACCGAGACGGATTTCGGTGAGGCCGCCGCGCAACCGCTGCACCGGTTGTTCGAACAGCAGGTCGAGCGCACGCCCGATGCCGTCGCCGCCGTCTACGACGACGTCGCGCTCACCTACGCCGAACTCAAC
>NZ_JAWRXB010001699.1:0-233 GCF_046535245.1 Paraburkholderia sp. SIMBA_030 | reverse complement strand
GTCGCCGGCAAACAGGACAAAGTGCTCGTGGAACACCCCACCTATCCCAACGCCCTGGACGCCATTCGCGCCGCAGGCTGTAAACCGTCGCCCGTGGGACTTCCCGGGATCACTTCCAGGACTTCGCCGGGCTGGGACATGGACGCCATGATGACCACCATGAGGCAACAACGCCCGGCGATGGCCTACCTCGTCCCCGATTTCCATAACCCCACCGGGCGGGTCATGTCCGA
>NZ_JAWRXB010001698.1:0-233 GCF_046535245.1 Paraburkholderia sp. SIMBA_030 | reverse complement strand
ACTGAATAGTTTAGAAGCTGAATAGCTTATCTACTAAACAGTTAACTAGCTAAACTTGTCGAATGTAAAAGGGTCAGGCCATCTCTGGCCCTTTTTTCGTTATTAATAAGTACTACTACTCTTAGAATATAAAAACATCTTACTCAATAATTTAATTGGAAATAAACATGGCCGCCAAAACCGTCACGATAGAAAGCAAAGATTATGTCTTTAATACCCTAAAAGAAGCACAG
>NZ_JAWRXB010001697.1:0-233 GCF_046535245.1 Paraburkholderia sp. SIMBA_030 | reverse complement strand
ACTGGGCTGCGCGGAACCGAGCGGGGAGGCGGGCTCCAACATGGCGCGGGTAGTTGCCGTCCTGGCCGGACTGGACCGGGTTCCGGCGGCGACTGTCAACCGTTTTTGCGCGTCGAGTCTCCAGACCCTGCGGATGGCCTTCCACGCGATCCGATCAGGCGAGGCCAATGCCGTCATCGCCGCCGGAGTGGAAAGCGTCTCCAGGTACCAGAACTGGGTGGGCGCGGGCGAGA
>NZ_JAWRXB010001696.1:0-233 GCF_046535245.1 Paraburkholderia sp. SIMBA_030 | reverse complement strand
CGACCAGATAGGTTTCAGAAACTTCTGCGTTCGCGGATGCGCTTTCCCGCACCACGCGCGTCGCGTTGCCCGCAACCGACGCCGTGCGATCCACCTGCGCCGTGAGCACCGGGCCCGCGTCGAAGATATCGACATAACGGTCGGGCTCGAACCCTTCTTCGAGATGAATCTCGTACGCGAGCAGCGCACGCGGATCGGGCTCGCCGAGCACGCGCTGCGCCGCTTCCGGCAAC
>NZ_JAWRXB010001695.1:0-234 GCF_046535245.1 Paraburkholderia sp. SIMBA_030 | reverse complement strand
GAAAGATGTTGGCCTGCATCAGTTCTTTCACCGCGTTGCCGTACTCGCGGATACCGTGCTCGACGTCGGCGTCCGTGCCGTTCTGCAGGAAAATGTTGAGCGGCACCATGCGCCGCTCGATATACAGATGCCTGATGACGAGATTATCGCCTTCGTATTCGAGCATCGACGGCGCTTCCTTTTCGAGCTCGCGAATGAGCGCGTGATCGAGGCGCGACAGCGGCAACGCGACGC
>NZ_JAWRXB010001694.1:0-234 GCF_046535245.1 Paraburkholderia sp. SIMBA_030 | reverse complement strand
AACCCTTTTTTTATTTTAATACGACAGGTTTTGACGTTGTGGAGAAATACATTTGTAATAGCAAGCAAATACTAAGAGAAAAAGACATCATTCTGATAAAATTCATGTTAAATCTTTTTAATGGGAACTTAAGAGTTGCTAAAAAGTGTTAAATTTGCAAGATTATAATAATAAAAACTAACATTAAACTTAAAACACACAATAGATGAGAAAACTCTACACGAGTGTACTTTC